>JBDSOM010000058.1:0-6355 GCA_039914785.1 Novosphingobium sp. | reverse complement strand
TGCAGCATCACCGCGCTGTCCTTGCCCACCGAATACATGAGCACCGGGCGCTCAGCCTCCGCCACGACTTCGCGCATGATGTGGATGGCCTCGGCCTCGAGCCGTTCAAGGTGGGTCAAGCTCTTGGGAATTGCGTTCATGGTCCCTCTCCGCAGGTGCCGTTGGATTTCCAATGGCGAGTCGCGCTTGACCCCAACGCTCCCATATGGGAGCAAAATGTATGGCCCTAGGTACAACCGACGAACGCGACCTCCTGCTACCGTTGCTCACGGGGATCGACGAAGCACCACTGTGGGAAACGTTTCTGCGCCGCCTCCTCGCGCGGACGCGGGCGCAGCGCATCCATTTGTTCATTCGGCCCGGCGGCATGGTCGGGATGCCGCCAATCCAGCGCACGATCCGGGCGCCCGGCTACACCCGGCCCGCAGGCTTCTTCGATCTCGAGACGTTCAGCGAGGCCGGGTTTCTCCCGTACGCCTCGCTGCGCCCCCACCGGGTCTACTCGCTCGAGGAGATGATGGTGCCGGAAGAGCCGGGGCCGAGCGGACGACAGCGTGCGGTGCTGGATGCGGCCTCGGTCGCGCATGCGCGCTTCATCCGCATCGTCGCGCCCGGCGACCACGATGCCTGGCTGGTCCTGCTGCACGACCGCCTGGACTTCGATGCTGGCGACAGCGCGCTGTTGTCCTCGCTCGCCCCGCATTTCGCGCTGGCGCTGGCGATGCTGATGGAACTGCACGGGCTGCGCCTGCGCGCCACCATCGCCGAGGATGCGCTGGCGCTGATCGGGGTCGGCCAAGCCGTGTTCGACGCCGATAGCCACGTCGTGACCGCCGATCCCATCGCCGCCGAGGAACTCGACCTGCAGAGCACCGGCCGCGCGCAAATCCGCGCCACCGAGGCGCAGGCCCTGAGTGTCGCCTGCCGCGAGCTGTCGACCGCGCCGCCCGACGCGCGGCGCACGGTTCGCATCGACGAGCGGGCGGGCAGACACATGTTGCTGCGACGCGCACCGATGAGCGCGGACGGCCCGGTCAGCAGCGGCTATTCGGTGGGGTTGGTCCGCCGGGGCCAGCGCGACAACGCCAGGAGCGCCGCGCAAGTCGCTGCCGCGACGCTGGGCCTTTCGGCGCGCGAGGCGGCATTGGCCGACGCGATCAGCCGGGGCCGTTCGATCGTCGAGGCCGGGGCCGGACTCCAGCTCACCCAGGAGACCGCCCGCAATTACTCCAGACGGATTTACGCCAAGACGGGCGCGAGCGGACAAGCGGACCTGGTGCGGCGGCTGCTCGCGGGGCTCGCGCCGTTCGCCTGACGCGATTATGCTTTAAGCGCCCCGCCTTCTGGCACCCCGCCTTCAAGCATCTGGTCGATCTCGGCGATCTCCGAGCGGAGCCACATCGTCTCGCTGAGGTTGCTTTGGCCCGACCGTTCGAGGAGCAGCGCCGACGCGCCTCGCTTCACGCCCAGCGCCGCGCGGTTCGCCGGATCGGCCCCCAGCGCGATTCCTGCCAGATGGAGCGCTTCGAGCGGCTGTCCGGCCGCCAGCCTCGCCTCACCCCGTTCGGCCAGCTTGTCCGCCCCGCCCGCCAGTTCGGCCAGGTCGGCATCGACCGATGAACGCGGCACGCCGTACAGCTCGGTCGTGCCGTCCTCGTAGTGGAGCCAGCCCGAGTATTCGCGCCAGATCGACTTGACCGCCCAGCTCGCCTTGCCGTGGAATTCGCCGATCTTGAGGTCGTCGGGGAACGCGAACGCGTGCATCAGTTCGTGAACGGTCATGCCGGCCTTCATGCCTTCGAGCGTGAAGTCGCGGACGTAGCTGACCGCGGCGTGCAGCTTGTCGAGATCGGCGCGGATCTTGTCCTTGCCGACGATCGGCTCGCCGTGGCCGGTGATCACGATCTCCGCGCCGAGATCGCGAACTTTCTCGACGGCCTTCAGGTAGTTGCGCACCAACCGCGGCTTGTCGCCGCGCAAGGTGTTGAGGAACGGCATCGACAGCCACACCGGGCCGAAGGTGTTACCGGTGAAGACGATCTTCTCGCGCGGCATCCACACGACAATGTTGTCGATCGTCTCGCCCTCGGGCGCGCTGATCAGCTCGAATGTGCGGTTCCCGACGTCGAGCGTCAGCGTGCGATCGACCAGGATATCGGGCGCGACGTTCGGAATCGGGCGGGACGGCTTGTCGCGCTTCAGCGTCGAGCCCCACAGCTTGAAGGTGCGCTTCCCGAAGAACGGTTGCAGCCCCATCATGTCGCCCAGCGCCTCGGCAAAGCCCGGGCCGCCGACGACCTTGGCGCCGTCCTCCTGAAAGTCGGGAACGCCGCCGAAGTGATCGGCATGGCTCTGCGTCAGGAAGATGTACCGCAGCGGCCCGGTGCGGTGCGGCGCGAACAGCGCGGCGGTGCGCTCGGCGCCGTCGGGCATGCCGGTGTTGATCATCACGTCGCCGTCGCTGGTCGTGACCAGATGCGCGTTCGAGACGTCGCGCGACAGGAAGATGAACGGCGTCACCGCCACTGCCGCGGTCTGCTCATCGCCCGAACGGACGAGGTCGGCGAGCTTGGGCGTGCTGTCTTGGGCGGCACTCTTTGGGGCTTGGGTCATCGGGCGTCCTCGAATGCGATCATGACTTTCGCCGATTGCGGCGTCGCGGCGACTTCCAGCCCTTCGATCACTTGCGCGAACGGCAGGCGGTGGCTGATCATCGAGACGATCTGGTCCTTGAGCCGCGGCATCGCCACGATCACTTCGGGCATCTCGGTGGGGTAGCCGACCGCGGTGGTGATCGTCATCTCGCTGGTCAGCATGCGCCCGACCGGGAACTCGATCGGCTTCATGTAGGCCGCGGTGATCACCAGCTTGGCGTGAAACTTGGCCATCATGATGACGTCGGTGAGGATACTCGGCGCGCCGGCCGCATCGATGAACGCATCGGTCCCGACGCCGACGCGGCCGTAGGATGGCACCTCGCCGTGCAGCCCGCGCAGCTCGGCGGCGAGATCGACCGCCGCCGGATCGAGGGCCGCCCGTGCCCCCAAGGCGAGCGCCCGCGCGCGCCGCTCGGGCGCGAGGTCCAGCGCGACGACATCGGTCACCCCGCGATCGACCAGCCACAGGATCATGCCCAGCCCGATCGGCCCGCAGCCGAACACGACGATCTTGTCGCCGGCCTTGACGTCCGCCCGGTTCACGCCGTGCATGGCGACCGCCAGCGGCTCGCACATCGCCGCGACCTCGTAGGAGATGCCGGCGGGAATCGGCAGGATGGAATCGCCGAGGCGCGCCTCGCGCACCAGCAGTTCCTCGGTGAACGCGCCTTCGGGTCCGCCGCTGCCGATGTTGCTGGGCGTCATCATCGGGTTGACGATCACCGCGTCGCCGATCGCGATCCCGGTGACATCCGTGCCGACTTCCATCACCTCGCCCGCGCCCTCGTGCCCCAGCGGCGTAACCCCGCCCTGGACGATGCCGCCGATCTTGATGTACGACAGATCGCTACCGCAGATCCCGACGGCCTTCATCCTGACGACCACGTCGCGGGGCCCGGCGACCGGCCGGTCGTAGTCGTCGAGCCGGACATCGCCGACGCCGTGGATGTTGAGCAGCTTCATCGTGGTTCTCCCAATTCTCAGCCGCGGATCATATAGCCGCCGTCGACCTTGATGGTCTCGCCGGTGATGAATCCGCTCGCGTCCGAGCACAGGAACGCGCCAATGCCTTCGAAATCCTCAGGGTAGCCGACGCGCTTCAGCGGGGTGATCGGCGCGTACTGGCCTTCGAGATACTTCACCGCAGGGCCATCGGACGGCCCCATCATCGGGGTGATGATCAGCCCCGGCGCGACGACGTTGGCACGGATACCGAACGCCCCGAGCTCGGCGGCGAGGCAGCGAATCACCGCCGCGACCCCGGCCTTGGACGCTGCGTATTCCATCTTGCCGGGGATGCCCTGGAACAGCGAGAGCGAGCCGCAGGCGACCAGGCTGCCACCCGGCTCGCCGGCCTCTGCCCGCGCCTTCATGTGCCGCGCCGCCTCGCGCAAGGTGAAGAACGCGCCATGCAGCGCGACGTTCTGGAACTCGTGCCAATGCTCAGTGGGCATGTCGAAGACCGAATTGTAGCGGGGACTCGCGCCCGAGTTGGCGAACACGCAGTCGATGCGCCCGAAGTCGCGCATGAGCTCGACGTAACCATCGACGATCGCCTGCTCGGTCGAGACGTCGACCTGATAGGTTTCGACCCGGCCGGCACCGGCTTCGAGCAACCGGGCCTTGGCCGCCGCGTTCTTGTCCGCATTGCGCGCCCAGATCGCGACATCGCCGCCCTGCCTGGCTACGCCCATCGCGAAGCCCAGGCCGATCCCGCCGTTGCCGCCGGTGACCAGCGTCACCTTGCCGGTGCAGTCGAACAGGCCCTTGGCCATTTCACTCTCCCAAATATCAACCAGCCGCCCCGACTTCAGCCGGCGCTCCGAAGGGCTGTTGTCCCCTCCACACGGGTTGTCCCGCAACCCGCCTTGCGGTAGAATTCGAGACACACCATTCAATAACGGACACATTGCATTGGCGTCACGCCCGCCCTCAGCGCTCGCCGACAAACCCAACGGGGCGACGATGACCGTCCAGGCATCGGTGCGCGGGCGCGTGCTGGCGGCGCAACTCGTCGGCTTCCGTATCCCCGAGGAGACCGAAAGCGTCCTGCGCGATGACACCGCTTATCAGCTCAATTTCTGCCTGACCCCCCGCCCGCTCTACACCCGCGCCTCCTACCACCAGCACTGGGGCCCGCACCGCTACGAGCCGCTCGGCGAGATCTTCCTGATCCCGCCGGGCGAGGCGCTGCACATCAAGAGCGGCGTGGGCGAACAGGCCTCCCTCACCTGCCAGCTCGAGGCCGCAGCCCTGCACGCTATCCTGGGCGAAACGCTCGAATGGACCGACCGGCGGCTGACCGACGCGCTCGACATCACCAGCGCCCGGATCCGCGCGCTGCTATTCCGCCTGGTCGAGGAAGTTCGCCATCCGGGCTTCGCCGGCGCGCAGATGATCGAGTTCCTGAGCGGCGAACTGGCGATCGAACTCGGGCGCTTCTGCCTGGAGGTGATCGAGCGCTCGGTGACCGGCGGCCTCGCCTCGTGGCGGCTGCGGCGGATCGACGAACGGCTGAGCGACGATCCCGCCGCTGCCAGCCTCAAGGAACTGGCCGAATTGTGCGGCATCTCGGTGCGCCAGCTCACCCGCGGCTTCCGCGCCAGCCGTGATTGCTCGATCGGCGACTACATCGAGCAACGCCGCATGGAGACCGCCAAGCGCCTGCTGATGGCCGGCGAAAGCGTCAAGACCATTGCCTTCATCCTGGGCTTCGCCTCGCCATCGAGCTTCACGTACGCCTTCCGCCGCGCGGTGGGCATCAGCCCCAGCCACTTCCGCACGCGGCAACGCGTGCCGGGGGCGGGTTAGGGGGCTGGTAGCCGCCACATCGGGAAGACGTCTGGCGATTGCGCTGAACTCAACTCGCGCAATCGCAAATCGAAGGCTCGGGGCAGAAGCGTCGCGCAAGGGATCACCTGTTTCCCGGAACCCAACCGCAACAGCAACGTAATGCAAAGTGCTGATTTTCAAACTTTGCTGACGTGCCGAGGTGTAATTGTGCCAGCCGAATTTCGAAGACGGATTGCAAGTGAACCGCCGATCTTGATGGAGGTCGATCCTAAAGAGAGCAGCGTCGGGCGGCGCCTGCGGCGCAGGCTACCGGTTCAGTTCGTGGCCAGGCTGCAAGTGCAGCAGGAACTGATAGACGCGATCGTCGTCGATGTGTCGGAAACGGGTGCCCGCCTGCAAACCGGTGCCCCGCCCCCAAGAGGAGCTGACGCCCTGCTTCTGTGGGATGATATCGTCTGCCGCTGCCATGTCGTATGGTCGGCGGCTGGCGTTTGCGGGGTCCAATTCGCCGGAGACGAGTGGACGTTCCAGCCTTCTCAGAATGGGAATAGCCTGTCGCGCACTCTGCCAGGCGACTTGATCGGTCCAGTCGCACGATAACGGGAATGAGGGAGCCAGCGTGCTGGTGTGATCGGAGCAGCCTGCTCGCGGCCTCACGCCGCCCTATCCGGAACCTCTCCCGGCCGATGACGTTCAGTTTGTTCCAATCCGCATCGACAGGACCTCAGATGTCATCACACAACACCGACGTCACCGTTCTCAACACCCTCATCGGCACGCTGCTCGACAGCATCGACGGGTATCAGAAATCGGCCGGCGATATCGATAATCAGAGCCTTGCCGACCGTTTCAACGCCCGGGCGCGCGAGCGCCAGGCTGCGGTCACGAAGCTGCAGGCCGCGGTC
>JBDSOM010000095.1:0-6338 GCA_039914785.1 Novosphingobium sp. | reverse complement strand
CGAGCATCCATGGATCAAGTGCCAGCTGCGGCGCCTGGCCTTGCGGCTCGATGCGGACCGGCCGACGCTGGGCGTCTGCCTCGGCGCCCAGATGATTGCGGCGGCCATGGGCGCGGAAGTCTATCCCGGCCCGGCCAAGGAAGTGGGCTTCCATCCGGTGACGATCCACCCTGCCGGCCTGGCCGGGCCGCTCCGCCATCTCGCCGACGTGCCCGTGCTGCACTGGCACGGCGATACGTTCGCCCTGCCGCCCGGGGTCGACCTGCTCGCGTCCAGTCCGCTTTATCCGCACCAGGCGTTCTGCCGCGGCACTAACCTGTTGGCGTTGCAGTTCCATGCCGAGATGGGGCTCGACCCGCGGTTCGAATCCTGGCTGGAAAAGTGGCCAGAGGCGGTCGCTGCCGCAGGAACCGATGCGGCCGCGGTCCGTGCCGCGCACGTCGCCCATGGCGGCACCGCGGTCGCCGCAGGGCAGGCAATGGTTGCCGACTGGCTGACAGCCTTGCAGTAAGGCGCGCCGGGCCCTAAGGGCCGCCGCGTGCAGGCTTTCCGCGCCATTTTCCGCTCGCATCGCCGCCTCGCGCTGGGCGTCCTCGCGCTCGCGCTGGCGATAAAAGCGCTGGTTCCTGCGGGATACATGCTCGGTGATACGGCGCACGTCCTGACGATCGCGATCTGCGCCGAGGCCTCGGGCCAGCAGTTGACCAAGCAGATCGTCGTACCCTCGGATGGCAAGTCCGGCACCCACGCCAAAGCCGAAGGAACCTGCGCCTGGGGCCTCCTGGCAATGGCCGCGCTGGGTGCCGCCGACGTCCTCCTGCTGGCGCTGGCGCTGGCCTTCATTCTAACGCTCGGCCTGGCCCCCAGGCGTCCCGCCGCTCGCGCGCAGCGGACATACTTGCGGCCGCCGCTCCGCGGTCCGCCGGCATTCGCCTGACAGCCTGAAACCGTCCGCCCGCCCCTGTGCGGGAAGACACGCTGCCAGAGCGCGCTGCCGCGATGCAGGGCCGAATGCCGGAACAACATTCCCATGAAGACTTCCCTGCCCATGAAGACTGGCCTGATTGCGCTCGTCTTCGCGCTGGGCGCCGCCACTCCCGCGCTCGCCGACGAGGCCGCAGACAGCCCCGCCGAAAACTCGATCCTGGTGGTCGGCCAACGCGACAAGCCGATCGAGGTCGCCCCGCGCGGTCTCGCGGTCAGCCTGGGCGACGAGCAGTTCGCCGGGGTCAACGCGATGAACACCGAAGACCTGATGAAGTACGCGCCGAACTTCTTCGTGCGGAAGCGCTATGCGGGCGACAGCAACGGCGTGCCCGGCTTTCGCGGCACCCACTCCTCGCAAAGCGCGCGGACGCTGGTGATGGTCGACGGCTTCGTGGTGTCGAACTTCCTCGGCAACTCGTTCGGTTTCGCGCCCAAGTGGGGCGTGGTCGGCCCGGGCGAAGTCAAGCAGTTCGACATTGTGTATGGTCCGTACTCGTCGCGCTATTCGGGTAACTCGATGGGCGGTGTCGTCAACATCACGACCCGCGATCCGCAGGAAACCGAAGCGTTCGTGACCGTGCAGGGCTTCGTGCAGCCGTACAAGGAAGCGGCCACCCGCGACGACTACTACGGCTATTCAGCCGAGGCCGGCCTCGGCTGGAAGCAGCAGGACGGGCCGTTCTCGGTCCGCGTTACCGGACGCTTGTTCCGCAACGACGGTCACCCGATGACCTTCCTGGGGCTCGTGCCCCTCACGAACGCCCAGGGCCAGGCAGTTTTCGACGGCGCTGCACCCGTGGTGAGCGGCGCGGTGATCGATCCGCAGCAGCTGGCGGCGACCGCTGCCGGCACCGGCCTCGAGCGGGTCCCGGCGGCTCTGCTGACCCCATGCTCCTCAGCGAACAGCGGAACCGGGACCACCCCGAATTGCCCGGTCGTGCCGGGCTCGGCCGCGAATCCCTACTTTGCCGCCCAGTCCCCGGCGCGGATCACGCAAGCCCAGGCCAAGCTCAAGGTCGGCTACGACGACGGCAGTGTCACGGGCCAGTTCCTGTTCGCCTACTGGCACAACGAGGACAGCCAGACCCGGCCCGACTGCTATTTGCGCAATGCCGCCGGGAACCTGGTCTGTGAAGGGCGCGTGACGATCGGCGGGACGACTTATACCGCTTCGGGCGCGAACTTTTCCGACACGCTGCGCGACGAGTTCCTGGCCGGGGTCAAACTGGCCGCGCCGCTCGCCGAGAACACGACCGCGCGGCTCGCGCTTTCGACCTACCAGGTCGTGCGGTCGGACACGTTCACATCGGACAGCTATCTGAAAGGCGTGAATCGCGGCAGCGGCACGCTGGCGGCACAGGGGCCGACCGGGTGGTGGACCGGCGACCTGGTCATCGAGAACAAGACTCCGGCGCGCGAACTGTCGTTCGGCTTGACGGCGAACGCTTATCGCACGGACCTCACGCGTTATACCCTGGGGGCTTGGACCAGCGCAGCGGGCAAGGCCTTCGCCACCCGGACGTTCGGCAAGACCCGCCAGTTGTCGGGCTGGGGCGAAGCACGGTTCTTCTTCGATCCGCTGACCGTGACGGTGGGCGGGCGCTATGACAACTGGCGGGCCTATGACGGCGGACTGCTGCGGCTCGGGACGCTCGCGCTCGCCGGTCAGCAGGTTGCCAATCGCTACGCGGCGCGGGGCGCGGACGCGTTCAGCCCCAGCGTTTCGTTTGAGTACCGGATGGGGGACGGGACCCAGCTTCAGCTGAGCCTGGCGGGGGCCACGCGCTTTCCCACGGTGGGGGAGCTGTTCCAGGGCAGCCTTCGGGGTGACGGCAGCTTCGATCCCGAAAGCTTCGATCCGAACCTGAAGCCCGAGCGCAGCACCGATGCGAACCTGTTGGTCGCCCACGATTTCGGCAAGTTCAAGCTGACCGGCTCGGTATTCTTCCAGCGCGTTCGCAACACGATCTTCTCGTTTACCGGGTTCAACCAGAACGGCGTGACGATCAGCAACTACAAGAACATCGGCGCGACCCGCCAGGCGGGGCTCGAGCTGATTGCCGAGACCCGCGACTGGCCGCTGCCGGGGATGAGCATCGACGCCAACGTGGCTTACACCGACTCCAAGACGCTCGAAAGCCCGGCCGCCCCCGCCGCCGAAGGGGTGCAGTTCCCGCGCATCCCAAAGTGGCGCGTCAACGCCAACGTGCGCTACGACATCACCGACACGCTGCAGGGATCGCTCGGGATGCGTTATGCCAGCCGGCCGAATACCGATCTGTTCGGGCTTCAGCGCGGCGACGCATTCGGCTTCACGTCCGAGCTGTTCGCGCTCGACGTGCGGCTGAACTGGCGGGCGAGCGAACACTTCCGCATTTCGGCCGGGGTCGATAACCTCACCAATGACCGCGCCTGGGTATTTCACCCTTACCCGCAGCGCACGTTCCTGCTCGAAGCGGGGTGGAAGCTGTGATGGACGCTTTGATGGACAAGGCCGCGTTCTATCGCACCATCTGGCGCTGGCACTTCTATGCCGGCCTGCTGGTCATCCCCTTCATCCTGATCCTGTCGGTGACGGGCGCCGCCTATTTGTTCAAGCCGCAAGTCGAACGGTGGGAGGAACGGGCGTGGCGGAACCAGCCCACGATGCGCCCGGCCAGTCCCGATACGCAGCGCGATGCCGCGTTGGCGGCATTTCCGGGGGCCACGTTCCACAGCTACCGCCTGCCCCAGGCACCGGGAGATGCGGCGCTGATCCACCTGGCGCTGCCGGCCGGAACCGGCATGCGCGACGTGTTCGTCTCGCCCGCCGGCAAAGTGGTCGGCGTGCTGAACCCGGATCGCCGGCTGATGCAGATCGTTCACGACATCCACGGCGAGCTGCTGCTGGGTCGGCGCGGCAGCTGGCTGGTCGAGCTCGCCGCCAGCTGGGCGATCGTGATGATTCTCTCCGGGCTCTACTTGTGGTGGCCCCGCAGCAGGGGCCTCGCCGGCGTCGCCTGGCCCCGCCTGAGCAAGGGCGCGCAAGTCTTCTGGCGCGATCTTCACGCTGTCACCGGGTTCTGGGTGGCGGGCCTGGCACTGGTCCTGTTGATCACGGGCCTCCCTTGGGCGGGCGTATGGGGCAGTGCGTTCAAGTCGGTCCGGCACGAGCTGGCCTGGGTGAAAGGCCAGCAGGATTGGACGATCGGGGGCCGCGTAGCCGACGATTCCGATCCGCACGCCATGCACCGCGAGCATGATCATGCCGCGATGATGGCGATGCCCAGCATGCCGATGGAGCACGCCGCCATGGACCATTCCCTCATGGACCATTCCGCCCACGCCATGGCGCCCGTCCTGCTCAGCGAAATCGTTGCCCGCGCTCAGGGCGAGCGCCTGGCGTTTCCGGTAATCGTCTCTCCGCCCGCCGGGCTGCCCGCTGGTAGTGCCTGGACGGTCAAGTCGGACGCCCAAAACCGCCCTCTGCGCGTCACCCTGACGTACGACGCGACGACCGGAGCACAAACCGCGCGCGAGACTTTCGCCGACAAGCACCCGATCGACCGCGTCGTCGGCTACGGCATCGCCTGGCACGAAGGACAACTGCTGGGCTGGTTCAACCAGCTCGTCGGTGTGCTGACCGCAGCGATGCTGATTACGCTAGCGATCAGCGGCTTCGTGATGTGGTGGCGCCGGAAACCCGAAGCCGGACTCGGCGCCCCACCGCTCCCCGCGGTTCCGGCCCGGATCGGTGGAGTGGCGGCAATCATCCTGCTTCTCGCCATTTTTCTGCCGATGCTGGCGATGTCGCTGGCGATACTTTGGCTAAGCGAACGCTTCATCCTCGCTCGCATCCCACCAGCCGCTCGCTGGCTGGGGCTGAGCCGGGGGTGAGATGTTTCTTGTCCGCTAAATGGTGCAAAAGAGGCCCGGCATAACACCGCGGGACTACTGGGACGAACGTGTCCGCATGACGCAGTCGTGGTTGGACAAGTTGGGCCGGCTGAAGGGCCCCCGGGTTCCTAGGCGGAAGAGAATGTCGCGGCTGCTTGAATAAAGGCCCCCGAGTTTGCTGGGTTCCCCTGTTCCAGACGAACAGCTGCAGCCCCTGGGGGGCGAAAAGCATCGAAATCCTCGGCTTTGAAGCTGTCCGCGAACCCTCGCGGAAAAACAAATGGTGCCCAGAAGAGGACTCGAACCTCCACGCCCTTGCGAGCGCCAGCACCTGAAGCTGGTGCGTCTACCAATTCCGCCATCTGGGCACGGGGCGGGGCGCGAGAGTGCGCTGCCGCCGGGTAGGAGGGGGCGGATACGGGCGGGGCGGGCGGTTGTCAACGCTGCGATGGTGAGTTTCGTACGATAGCCGCGATCGAGGGCATTGGCCCATTGCGTGGGCGCTCGGGTGGTGCAATGGCGGGGCATAGCGACGACCAGGCGAGAGTCTTATTATCATGGCACGTGAGGGCAAATACGACGCGCTGTACGGCAAATTGGTCGTTATGGTCGGCGGGAGCGGGTTCTTCGGCCGACATGTGGCGCAAGAGTTGCTGTCGTGCGGCGCGCGGTTGCGGATCGTCAGTCGCTCGCCCGAGCGCGCCTTTGCACTGAAGCCGCTGGCGGCTGTCGGTCAGCTGCAGTTCGTGTCCGGCGACGTCACCCGCGCCGCTAGCCTCCCTGGGCTGTTGGCTGGGGCCGATGCAGTGGTGAACCTGATCGGCGCGTTCTCGGGCGATCTCGATGCACTGCAGGGCCGGGGCGCGGGCAAGATCGCGGCCGCGGCGCGCGATGCGGGAGCCGGGGCCTTCGTCCATGTCTCGGCCATCGGCGCAGATGCGGGATCGCCCGTCGCCTATGCACGGACCAAAGCCGAAGGCGAACTGGCCGTGCTGGCGGCGTTCCCCCAGGCGACGATCTTGCGTCCCTCGATCCTGTTCGGCGCCGACGATGCCTTCCTCACGATGTTCGCCAACCTGATCGCCCGGTTGCCGGCGTTGCCGGTGTTCGGTCCGCAGGCCCGGCTTCAGCCTGTATTCGTCGACGATGCCGCTGCCGCGGTCGCCAGTGCGCTCGATCAACCACAGATTTTTGGCGGCAAGACGTACGAGATTGCCGGGCCCGAAGTCGTTACCATGCTCGAACTGCACCAGCGCATCGCGGCAGCGCAGGGGCGTAGTCGCACGTTCTTCGAACTGCCGGACTTCGTTTCGGGCGCCTTTGCGGCTGCGACGGGCTGGCTGCCGGGTGCGCCGTTATCGGCCGATCAGTGGGCGCTGTTGAAGGCGGGCAACGTCGCTGGAGGCAAGGCGCCGGGGCTCAAGGCGTTCGGGATTACCCCGCGGCCGATGGGACTGTTTCTCGACCGCTGGATG
>JBDSOM010000129.1:0-28778 GCA_039914785.1 Novosphingobium sp. | reverse complement strand
GCCTGGTACGCGACGCCGAACATCCACCATATGTCGGTGACCGACTTTCGCGAACTGGCGGCGGAAAAAGGCGCGCGGATCGAGCAAGCATGGTTTCTTGGCGGGGACAACGAAATCGGCGCGGCGGCCGCCAACTTGCGCGCCGAGCACGCAATCTTTCTGCTGTCGCGCTAGGGTCAGTCCAGGATCGTCGCGTCGGCAACGGTCGGGGTAAGCACCAGCCGGTCGTGAATCCGGGCGATCTGGTCGATCGGGAACGGCGGGTTCTGCCGCAGCCACCAGGTGATGATCTCGAGTGTTCCCGACACCCCGTACAGCACCCCGAGCTCGGCCGGGAGCCAAGCCTCGAGCCCGATCTTCGTCCCGCTGATCGCGCGGGCCACCCGGGCGAACTCTTCGCGGATGGTGCCCGCCGCGCCGCCGGTCAGCAACGCCGACCACAGCGCCCGGTGTTCGTCGACATGGTTGAACAGCGCCAGGCTGCTGGCGAACGTATCGCCTGGCTTGAGAGCGGGAAGCGCGAGGCCGATCAGCTGAGCGATCTCGTCGGCAACGACGACCTGGAGCAGCTCCGACTTCGAAGCATAGTGGCGAAAGTACGTGGCGTAGCCGATCCCCGCCTCGGCCACGATGTCGCGGATCGAGATGTCGTCCAGCGACTTGTGCTCGATCAGCGTCAGGAACGCCGTGCGCAGCGATTCCTGGGTGCGGACCATCCGCGCGTCGATCTTGGGACCTGGGCTTGGTGGCACTGGCTCGTTCATTCCGCTGCATTGCAACGGATCGGCGGCTGCGCAAGCCCGATCGGTGCGATCAAACCAGCTTATCCCGGAATGCAGCGAGCCGCGCAGTCGCCTCGTCCAGGTGTTCGTCGCCCTTGGTAAAGCACAGCCGCACGATGTGGGTGGGTGCATCGGCGCTTTCGCACAGCGCCGAAACCGGGATCGTGGCGACCCCGCCTTCGCGCACGGCCCGCTCGGCGAAGTCGCGGTCGCCCAGCGCGATCCCCGATGCGGCAAGGTCCACGCACACGAACCAGGTGGCCGCGCCCGGCATGATCGCAAAGCCAGCGGCGGAAAGCCCGTCCATCAGCCGCTGGCGCGAGGCAGCCCAGGCCCGGTCGCGCCGGGCGAACCACGCGTCGGGTAGCATCAGCCCTGCGGCCACCGCCCACTGCAGCGCCGGAGGAGTGGTGAACGTCAGGAACTGGTGCGCCCGGCCGATCGTCTGCGCCAGTTCCGCCGAGGCGCAGATCCAGCCGATCTTCCACCCGGTCAGCCCGAACAGCTTGCCGGCCGAGCCGATCTTGACCGCGCGGCCGGCCATCCCGGGCAGCGCCAGGAGCGAGCGATGCGCCGGCCCACCGAAGCGCACGTCTTCCCAGACCTCGTCGCAGATCGCGACCAGATCGTGCCGGATGCACAGCGCGGCCAGCATCGCCAGTTCGTCGGCACTGGCCACGCTGCCGGCCGGGTTCAGGGGATCGTTGACGATGATCGCCCGAGTGCGAGGGGTGATCGCCGCCTCGATATCCTCGCGGCGATAGCGCCACTGCGGGGGCTGCAACATCACGAAGATCGGCACCCCACCGGCCCGGCGCACGAGCGGCGCGTAAGCATCGTAAGCCGGCTCGAACAGGATCACCTCGTCGCCGGGCTCGACCAGCGCGAAAATCGTCGCGGCCAGCGCCTCGGTCGCCCCGGAGGTGACGATCACCTGTTCGCGCATCAGTTCCAGCGCCTGGGCCTGCCCGTCAAACCGGGTCCTGCGGTAGAACCCGGCGATCGCGTCGCGCAGTTCGGGCAGGCCGGTGCTGGGCGGGTACTGGCTGGACTGTTCGCGCAACGCCCGCGCGGCCGCTTCGATCAGTTCGCCCACGCCGCCGCGATCGGGACCGGCGTCATCGGGGAAACCCTGCCCCAGATTGATCGCGCCGAGGCTGCGGGCCAGCGCGGACATGTGCTCGAAGATCGTCGTGCCCATGCTGGCGTAAAGCGGATGACCAATCGGCACGCGCGTTATCTCCCTGTCACGCGCACATCATTACCAGCGCAGCCTTCGGCGGATACCGAAATGCTGAGCGCCCAAACGTAACAGGGCGGCACGATGGCCGCCCTGTTCCCGATTATACTGGTCTCGAATATTCCGGCGACCCTAGCGCGAGCTCAGGATCGACGCGATCACGCCGGTGGCAATCGCCGCCAGGACGATGTCGCCATTGTTGTCGCGATAGTAGCGATAGCCGCGACGCGGGGCCGGCAGGCCATACGTGCGGTAGTCGTTCACGTAATACCGCGAGTTGCGATAGTTCGTGTAGCGCTGGCCGGTGCGCCAGTTGCCACGATAGCCGTTGTAGCCATTCTGTCCGCCCCAGGTGCTCCAGCGGCGATCATTGCGGCGGTCGGCCCGGCGATCGTCGCGACGGTCAGCCCGGCGATCCGCGCGGTTGTCGTTCCGGTCGGAACGATCCCAGCGGTTGTTGTTGTTGTGCTGCGCTTGCGCGGGGACCGCGGCGAGCGAGAAGCTGATGGCGGTCACTGCCGAAACGGCGGCGAGCATGGCCTTGTTCATGGGGAATTCCTTTTGTCTCGCGTCACAAGGGAAGCCGCTTCGCCGAAGCGGACGGCGGGACGCGATGTTGGAAACGCACACTGGGGCGATTGGGTTCCGAACGACATTACGCGCCAGCCATTCGCCCCGCCCGCGCCAGCGATCCGCCCTGTCCGCGCCAGCGATCCGTAAGGCCCGGCTGTCCTACATTCTCGGCTGTTGCTACGAGCGGCTTCAGGGCAGGGGAAAAGCTGACTGGGGCGGTCGGAGCCTCACGAATGCCCCCAGAACGGAAGTAGACGTTCGATCGGCTCGGTTCGGCGAATTAACGATGCGGTTCAAAATGTTGCGAACCCGGAGCGACCGCGCTTTTTCGCCATTCCAGATCAACTTCGCCTGAGGGCCGCAGCCCATGCGCCGACCCGATTACTGCGATCGGCCAGGCTAACTTGTCATTCAGAGGTGCCGGCCTACATTAGGCGTCTAGGAAAAGGACGTCCCGCGCGATGAACGATGAGCAGCCCCCGGCGAATCCGTGGATGAGAGGCTTGATGATCTGGGGCGGGATTTTCCTCGCCCTGTTCGTGGTCGTCTCGATGTTCAGCGCCCGCGGCGACGCCGGCGCGACCGCGGTCCGCTATTCCGATTTCCGCGCCAAGGTCGCCGAAGGCACTGTGGCCGAAGTTTCGGTCGGCACTGAGCGGATCACCGGCAAGTACAAGAGCGGCGACGCCTTCACCACGGTGCCGATCCCCAATGACACCAGCCTGCCCCAGCTGCTCTCCGCCAATGGCGTGAAGTATCAAGGCAAGGCCGCCGAAGAGCCGAACCTGCTGCTGTACATCCTCGTCCAGGCGCTCCCGTTCATGCTGATCCTTGGCGTCGCGTTCTTTGCGCTGCGCCAGATGCAGAAAGGTGGCGGATCGGGCGCGATGGGCTTCGGCAAGTCCAAGGCCAAGATGCTGACCGAAAAGCAGGGCCGCGTGACCTTCGCCGACGTCGCCGGCATCGACGAAGCGCGCGAGGAACTGGAGGAGATCGTCGAGTTCCTGCGCGATCCGCAGCGCTTCTCCAAGCTCGGCGGGCAAATCCCCAAGGGTGCCCTGCTGGTCGGCGCGCCCGGTACCGGCAAAACGCTGCTGGCCCGCGCCATCGCGGGTGAGGCCGGCGTGCCGTTCTTCACCATCTCGGGCTCCGACTTCGTCGAGATGTTCGTCGGCGTTGGCGCCAGCCGCGTGCGCGACATGTTCGAGCAAGCCAAGAAGAACGCGCCGTGCATCGTCTTCATCGACGAAATCGATGCCGTCGGCCGCCATCGCGGCCACGGCCTGGGCAATTCGAACGACGAGCGCGAGCAGACGCTCAACCAGCTCTTGGTCGAAATGGACGGGTTCGAGGCTAACGAGGGCATCATCATCATCGCGGCGACCAACCGCCCCGACGTGCTGGACCCCGCGCTGCTGCGCCCGGGCCGGTTCGATCGCCAGGTCGTCGTGCCCATCCCCGACATCGAAGGCCGCGAGAAGATCCTCGCGGTACACATGAAAAAGGTACCGCTGGCCCCCGACGTCAACCCGCGCACGATCGCGCGCGGCACGCCGGGCTTCTCCGGCGCCGACCTTGCCAACCTGGTCAACGAAGCCGCGCTCCTTGCGGCGCGGCGCAACAAGCGCCTGGTCGCGATGCAGGAATTCGGGGACGCCAAGGACAAGGTCATGATGGGTGCCGAGCGCCGCAGCATGGTCATGACCGAGGACGAGAAGAAGATGACCGCCTACCACGAGGCCGGCCATGCAATCGTCTCGGTCAACGAGGCCGCGTCGGACCCGATCCACAAGGCGACCATCATCCCGCGCGGCCGGGCTCTCGGCATGGTCATGCGCCTGCCCGAGCGCGACAGCTATTCGTACCACCGCGACAAGATGCTCGCGAACCTGTCGGTCAGCATGGGCGGCCGCGTCGCCGAGGAAATCATCTTCGGCTACGACAAGGTCTCGAGCGGGGCTTCGTCGGACATCCAGTACGCCACGGGTCTCGCCCGCAACATGGTCACCAAGTGGGGCATGTCGGACAAGCTCGGCCCGCTGCAGTACGAAGAGCAGCAGGAAGGCTACCTCGGCATGGGCGGCACCGCACGGCTGTTTGCCTCGGACGAGACCAACAAGCTGATCGACAGCGAGATTCGCCTGCTCGTCGATACCGCGCACGCCCGCGCCACCGACATCCTCAAGACGCAGGAGGACAAGCTCCACTTGCTCGCCCAGGCGCTGCTCGAATACGAGACGCTGAACGGCGAGGAGATCGCGGAGTTGATCGCGGGCGGCAAGATCGACCGCCCCAATGCTCCGACCGGGCCAGTCACGCCAGCGACGGTCAAGGGCTCGTCAATACCGCGCGCGGGCAAGCGGTATTCCGGCGATACGGCGCCGCAGGGAGCCTGAGCCGAGCTGATCCAGAATCCAGGCGGCTTGGCGCGAGCGATCTGAATGGCCGCATTCAGGCGTGCGCCGAGCGCCTGGCGCATCAGCCGTACCTTCGCGGGCGGGCGGGGTTCAGGAACGCGCGAAAATCGTCAACGTGATGCGCCGCCGTCAGCACTATCTCCGCACCGGATGGCGCGCACGAAAAAGCCCGCGAGCCTTGCGGCACGCGGGCTTTTCGTTGTCGGGACTGGCGGGAAGGCTCAGCCTTCGTAGTCGCCGCCCAGCGAGGTGTTGCGGACGGGCGCAGCGGCGGTGATCCGCAGCGCTTCGGCCGACTGGCTGAGCGAACCGATCTCGTCGATCTCGTCGTCGTCGTCGGGCAGCACGCGCTGCAGCGAAGTGACCAGCGTTTCCTTGAGCTGGGCCGGATGCACGGTCACTTCGGCGATTTCACGCAAAGCCACGACCGGGTTCTTGTCGCGATCACGCTCGATGGTGAGTTCGGCGCCGCCGGAAATCTCACGCGCACGCTGCGCGGCAAGCAGGACGAGGTCGAAACGATTCGGGATCTTGTCGACGCAATCTTCGACGGTAACGCGCGCCATAGGGGTCTCCAGGAAATGCTGGCCGGTCATCCGGAATGACTGGGAAGAGGGGCAGCTAGGGGCAAGGCCGCAAAAAGTCAAGAAAACCGCTTGTCCCCCAGCGCCCGCGCAAAGATAATGCATCAACAACCCGATGGGAGAGAGCATGAGCGGCACTACGCGCGACCTCGACGAGGTCCGGGGCGAATTTCGGCGGCACTGGCGCCCCTTGCTCGCGGCATCGCTCGGCATGGGCTCGGCCTTGTCGCTGAACACGTATATCCTCAGCATCTTCGCGCCTTACCTGATCGAAGAGTTCGGCTGGACGCGCTCGCAGTGGGCGATGCTCGGCCTGGTGCAGATGGCGGTGGTCCTCTCGATCCCGATCTGCGGGCGGCTGACCGACCTTTACGGCGTGCGCCGGGTCGCCGCCGTGGGAGCGTTCAGCTTTCCGTTGTTCCTGCTCGCCATCGCGGCGATGAACGGCGGGATCGGGCTTTATCTGGGCATCTATCTCGCCCAGACCTTGATCTGCTCGACCACCACCGCGACGGTCTACTCGCGCATCGTCGCCGCCGCGTACAAGGCGCATCGCGGCCTCGCGCTGGCCATTGCCGGCAGCGCCCCGCCGCTGATCGGGGCCTTGCTGAGCTGGCCGATGACCGATTTCGTCGCGGACCATGGCTGGCGCACCGGCTACGTCGTGGTGGCCGCGATCTGCGCGATGTTCGCGGTCGTCACGTTCCTCCTGCTCGGCTCCGGGGACGGCGCGCGCTATGCCCAGGCCGGCCCGGCTACAGCCAAGCGATCGCCCGCGGATTACCGGACCATCCTGGCCAATCCGGTGTTCTGGATCATGTTCGCCGCGCTGTTCCTGGTGAACCTGCCGTTCTCGCTCGCCTCGTCGCAGCTCAAGCTGGTCGTGCTCGACCAGGGCCTGCCCGATGCGACCGCGGCGACGATGGTTTCCGCCTTCGCGATCGCTTCGATCGTCGGCCGGCTCATCTCGGGACTCGCGCTCGACCGGATGCCCTCGCACATCGTGGCGGCGGCCGGTTTCGTGCTGCCGGTGTTCGGCCTGTTGTTGCTGGCGTCGGCGTACGATTCGCCCACCGCAGTGCTCGCCGCGATCAGCCTGATCGGCTTGTCGTTCGGAGCCGAGGCCGACGTCATACCTTACCTGGTCGGCCGCTATTTCGGGATCGGGATCTTCAGCACGGTGCTGGGGCTCCTCACCGCGGCGATGGGCGGTGCGATGGCCAGCGGCAACGTACTGATCGCCGTGGTGCTGAAAAATACGGAGAGTTTCAACGCGTACCTGGTCACCGCAGCCGCGACGGCGTTCGTCGGCAGCCTGATGTTCCTGCTCCTCGGCCTACCGAGGTTCAACCAGACCCCAGAGTCCGAGTCGGGGCCGTACTCGGAGCCCGAACCCCTGCCAGCCTAATCGTAGCGATCCCCCGCCAGCGCATCGTCGGCCAGGTCCGAAAACTTGGTGATCTTCGCTTCGAAGCGCATCCGGACCTTGCCGGTCGAGCCGTGGCGCTGCTTGGCGACGATCAGTTCGGCCAGGCCGTAGACGCGCTCCATCTCGGCCTGCCAGGCGGTGTGCGCCTCGTGGGTCTTCGCGTCGTCGCCGTCGACCGGCTGTTTCGGTTCGCGCGACATGACGTAGTAGTCCTCGCGGAACACGAACCAGACCATGTCGGCGTCCTGCTCGATCGAGCCCGATTCGCGCAAGTCCGAGAGCATCGGCCGCTTGTCCTCGCGCTGCTCGACCGCGCGGCTGAGCTGCGAGAGCGCGATCACCGGAACCTGCAGCTCCTTGGCCAGCGTCTTGAGACCGCGGCTGATCTCCGAGATTTCGTTGACGCGGTTGTCGTTGCCGCTGCGGTTGGTGCCCTGGAGCAGTTGGAGGTAATCGACGATCACCAGACCGATGTTGTGCCGCCGCTTGAGCCGCCGCGCGCGGGTCCGCAGCGCACTGATGGTCAGCGCCGGGGTATCGTCGATGAACAACGGCAGCTCGGCCAGACGCTGGCTGGCGTAAGACAGTTTCTGGAAATCATCGCGGCTGATCTTGCCCATGCGCAGCATTTCGCTGCTGATCCCCGACTGCTCGGCAAGAATACGCGTGGCCAGCTGGTCCGCGCTCATTTCCAGGCTGAAGAACGCTACCGCCGCTCCAACCGACTTTTCCGGGGCGATCTTGTCGCGATTGACGTCGTCCATCAATCGGCTCGCGGCGTTGAACGCAATATTGGTGACGAGCGCGGTCTTCCCCATGCCCGGACGCCCGGCGAGGATGATCAGATCCGAATCGTGCAGGCCGCCGATCTTCTCGTTGATGCTGTTCAGGCCGGTCGTCTTGCCGGACACATGGCCGCCGGAGTTCAGCGCCTTCTCGATCGAGGAAATCGCGGTACGGGTCGCCTGGGAGAAGCTTTGCGCCTCGCTCTGGACGCCGGCGCCTTCGGCGACCTGGTAGAGCGCCGCCTCGGCCCGTTCGATCTGCTCGAGCGGCTCGACGCTTTCGCTGGTATCCATCGCCGAGGTGACGAGGTTGCGCCCGACCGAGACCAGTTCGCGCAACAGCGCCAGGTCGTAGATCTGCTCGGCCAACTGACGCGGCGCGAGCAGGCCCTGCCCGTCGGCGGTCAGCCGCGCGAGATAAGCCGCGCCGCCCAGGTCCTTGAGCGCTTCGTCGGCTTCGAAATAGGGCCGCAGGGTCACCGGGGTAACCACCGCCTTGCGATCGAGCAGCTGGAGGATCCGCTCGTAGATGCGGGCGTGGATCGGCTCGAAGAAGTGCGCCGGCACGAGCGGGGCGCCAAGCTCCTCGATCACGCGATTGTCGATCAGCACCGCGCCGAGAAACGCCGCCTCCGCCTCGATATTGGCGGGCAGCGCGCGGGCGGCCAGATTGGCCGGGCTCTCGTCGGAGCGGATCAGAAGGTCTTGGTCAGTCATGCAGCGCAGAGCAATGCTCTCGCCCTTCATGCAGGGCAAGCCGCAGACTCACCGACACCGGTGCATAGACCTGTGAACAATTCCGCCGCCCCCAGGCGGGGCGCGGGCAACGCAGTTTCAGACGGAGCTTGCCGCTTCATTACGGTTTTGCGAAAGCTGCGCGCACATGGCGGACCCGCGCATCTTGCATATCGCGCTCGACGAGGCGACGATCCTCTGGCGCAATGCCGATATCGAGCAGGAGCGCCGCATCGCGATCTTCGACCTGATCGAGGAGAACGCGTTCAAGCCGATCCGATCGTTCGATGCGGGATACCAGGGGCCGTATCGCCTGCGCCTGTCAGTCGAGGATGGACGCCTCGCCCTGCACATCGCATCCGAGGACGAATCCGAACTCGAAACGCTGATTCTCGGGCTCGGCCGCTTTCGCCGCCTGATTCGCGACTATTTCGCCATCTGCGACAGCTATTACCAGGCGATCCGCAAGGCGACGGCCGTGGAGATCGAGACGATCGACATGGCCCGCCGCGGCATCCACAACGAAGCGGCCGAACTGCTGCTCGAACGGCTCGAGGGAAAGGTGGAAACCGACTTCGCCACCGCGCGCCGTCTCTTTACCCTCATCTGCGTCCTGCATATCAGGGGGTGACTGTGTCACCATTCCGCTCGGCCTGAACCGAATACCACCACAGTCACGGGCCAGGGGGCCGCAACCAGATGGCGAGAAGACGTAAGGGCCCGGCGCGGCTGAGATGGCTGGCGGCCCTCCTGCTCGTCGCCGTGATCGGCGGCGGGCTCGGCTGGTGGCATTTGCGCCACTGGCAGCCGTCGCGGACGGTCTATCCGGTCCAGGGCGTGGAGATCGGGGTGGGTGACGAATCCGTGGATTGGACCGCGCTCAAGGCGATCGGGGCGGATTTTGCCTATGTCGACGCCAGCGCCAGCGCCTTCGCGCGCGATCCGTGGTTCGCCAAGCACCTCGACGGCGCGCGCGCGGCAAAGCTCCAGGTCGGCGCGGTCCACCGCTACGATCCGTGCCAGCCCGCCGGACCCCAGGCCGCCAACTTCGTGACCGTCGTCCCGCGCGATGCAAAGCTGCTGCCCCCCGCAGTCGAGCTCGACCAGACCGCCGACAACTGCCCGATTCGGGTCAGCGACCAGGCGGTCGAAAGCGAGTTGATGACGTTCCTCAACCAGATCGAGACACACACCGGCAAGCCCGCGCTGCTGAAGATCACCAAGGCCTTCGAACAGCGCTATCACATTGCCGCCGCGATCGACCGCAACCTGTGGGTGGTCGGCGACCGCTTCCAGCCCGAGTACGCCGGGCGGCCGTGGACCCTGTGGACCGCCAACGCCGCGCTCGCCAACGAAGCCGACGAGGAACCCGTGCACTGGGTCGTGGTCCAGCCATGAGCGTGACGCGCGAGTCGCTGATTGCCGCCGCGCGTGAGGCGGCTGAGCATGCCTATGCGCCCTATTCGCACTTCCCGGTCGGCGCGGCACTCGCCTTTGCCGACGGCACTGTCGTCACCGGGGCGAACGTCGAGAACGCCAGCTACGGCCTCAGCCTGTGCGCCGAGACCATCGCCGCCGGAAAGGCGCTGAACGACGGCGTGCGCGGCGGGCTGATCGCTGTCGCGGTCACTGGCGGCGGGGCGGCCCCGGTCACACCGTGCGGACGCTGCCGGCAGGTCCTGAGCGAGCTCGCGAAACTTGGCGGGACCGATCCGCTGGTGTGGTGCGCCAGTGACGGCGACGCGCTCGAACTGCGGCTGTCGGACCTCCTGCCCCACGCCTTCGGACCGAACAACCTGACCTAGCTGCTTGCGGTCCCATTGCTTGTTGCCAAAACCCGGTCCCCACTTTTTGGCCTCTCGCTACTTGGTCGTCCCTCTCCCCTCGTCACCCCGGGCCTGATCCGGGGTGACGGGATCTGGATGCGGTGCGCTTGGCCCACTCCCGAAGGGCTCGACACGAACGGGGTGGGTCGTATGTCATCCCGCTCTAACCGATCGGGTCGAAGTCCAGGTGCAGGCTGCGCATGGCGCGCAGGATGTAGGTCGGCTCGTAGAAGAACTTGCGATTCGCTTCGGGCCCATGATGCGCTTCCGAGAGCCGGATGTTCCCCATCCGCGCGAGCAGCCGTTCGATACTGACGGCAACCTCGCGCCGGGCAAGCGGCGCGCCGATGCAGGTGTGCGCCCCGCGGCCGAACGCCAGGTGCTCCTTGATCTTCGGGCGGTTCATGTCGAACATGTGAGGGTCGGCGAAGCGCTTGGGATCGCGGTTGGCCGCCATGTGCGACATCAGGATCGTCGTCCCCGCCTTGATCTCGACGCCGCCCAGCGTGGTCGTCTTCTGGCACATCCGCCCGCCGCTTTTGACCGAGCCTTCGTAGCGGAGCAGCTCCTCGATGAAGGCTGGGATCCGCTTCGGATCGTCGCGCAGCTCCTGCTGGACGTCGGGCCGCGTGGCGATCACGCGAAAGCCGTTGGCGAGCAGGCGGTTGGTAGTGTCCTGCCCAGCGCCGAACAGGAACGCGCCCAGCGCGGTCAGGTCGATCAGCGTCGGCTGCGTACCGTCGGGGAACTTCGCCAGCGCCAGGTCGGTCAGGATGTCGTCGCGGCCATCGGGCGCGGTGAAGCCGGCGAGGCCCTTGAACCATTTGAGCGGCGCCTTGTTCATCAGCCGCCGCTTGGTGATCAGGCCGAACAGGTCCTTGCCGATATTGACGATCGGGTTGTTCATCATGTCCTCGGGCGAAGCGCCCATTTCGGCCGGGATCGCCCCTTCGAGCCATTTGCGATACCTGGCGCGGCTCGATTCCGGGATGCCGAGCAAGTCCGCGATAATCAGCGTCGCGTAAGGCCCGCCATACTCGGCCACGAGGTCGACACGGCCCTTCCCGGCGAAGTCGTCGATCAAGCTTTCGGCGGTCGCGCGAAGCGAAGGCTCGAGCGCTTTCAGCCGGCTCGGCGTGAACAGCGTCGCGACGATCGAGCGCAAGTTCAGGTGCCGCTCGCCCTGTTCGGTGACGACCTGGTCGGCGAACGGGATCTTCTTGCGGTGCGCTTCGAGCTGGGCGGTGATATCGTCACCGCTGGCTTCGAACGGTAGCGCGGGCAGCGGGCCGCCGACCGCGTTGATGCTGGAAAAATGCTCGGTATCGAGCATCACCTGGATGGTTTCCTCGTAGCCGGTGACCGCAACGACATTGCGGTGCGGCAGCCGCGTGACCGGGCCCTGTGCGCGCAGGAAATCGAAGTAAGCGTGAGGATCGTCCACCAGCGCGGTGTCGCTGTAGAAATCCGCCGTATCGTAGCCCATCGCTCGCCCACCTTATGATATCTTCTGTATCATAAAGAGCGAGATGCCCTGCTTGTCAATCGGCCGCTCAGAAGCGGTGAACGACGCCGAGGTAAAGCGTCACGTCGGGGCTCGCCGCGGTAAGACCGGCGGTTCCACCGATGTCCAGCTGGGTGTTCTTGCCCGATTGCCACGCCAGCGTGGCCCCGGCGCTGGCCAGCGTCGCCGCGCCGCCCGGATCCTCGTCGCGGAACGCCGAGACATCGACTCCCAGCTGGACCGTGTCGGTCAGCGAGACCGCCGCCCCCGCAGCACCGCCATAAGCGAGATTCCGCCCATCGCCCGAAGCATTGACCGCGGCATCGACTTCCGGGGTCAGCCCAAGCTTCACGGCCTTGCCCAGCGACAGCTCGACCGGCAACCGCACCCCGGCGCCCCAATCGCCGGCACCGATCGCCTCGCCGCCGGTCGGCAGCGTGACGAAGCCCTGCAGCGCGACCGGCCCGTCCGCGCCGCCGAACCCGTACGTCAGCCCCAGCATCACGTCGCCGGTGCTGGACTGGCGATCGACGCCCCCGGTCGCCTTGTCGCGCACCCACTCCACGCCGAATGGGGTCCAGCCGATCTGCGCCTCGAGGTGCGAAGTCACCCCGGCCCGCAGCACGCTGGAGCCGAGCGTGAGCGTATCGGTTCGCGACGTCGAATCGCTCGCGCGGGTCCACTGGCCCAGCGCGGTCTCGATCTGCACCTCGCCCGGTGCCAGGATGCACGGCGGCGTCGTCTGCCCGGGGCGAGCCGCGCACAATTCGCCGTCTTGGGCCAACGCCGGCGTGGCGAAGGCGGCAACCAGCGTCACCGCCACGGCCAAGGCGCTTCCGCGCCTAACCAAGGAAGTTGCTCAGGATATCGGGGTGGAACGCCAGCCGGGCAAAACCGCAGATGCCCATGAACATCCCGAATGCGCCAAACCCCCAACTCCCCGCCAGCAGCCCGAAGCTCTCGGTCAGCGCGGCGACCGCCGCCATCGAGATGGCTGCGGAGATCAGGCCTTCGCTGGCGTCGAACTGATCGTCGTGGACGTTGAGCGCATCGTACTGGTCTGAAAAGCCTTTCGCTTTTGCCGCCAGTGCGGGCGCCTCGCGCCGGTACTTGGCGATCTGGGTATTGAGCGTCGCCGTCGCTTGCGCGCCCCGCGCCTGCCCTGCGGCATTCGACCCCGCGGCGATCAGGGCGATCTCCTCGCGCGAATTTTCCGCGACCCGCGACTTGGTACGAGTCGCCTGGTACTCGCCCCAGGTATCGACCGAATCGGCCTTCGCCTGCTGCATCGCCTGGACCAGGTTACCATCCTTGATGTTGCAGACCGCTGTGAACACCGACAGCAAGACCACGGTCACCGCCACCAGGCGATTGAGCGTACGGTCCTTGGCTTCGGCATTGAGCTCGATTTCCATGCGCCGCAGATTACGGGCAACATGGGCCAGGTGCTAGTTACAGTGCGGTAATACAGGCTTTATCTCGGCAGCCATTCCGCCAGCGCGGCAAGGCATTCGCGCGCCAGCAGCTTGCTGCGCTCGGGGCTCCACCCCTGGACCGGGTCGGGATTGTCGTCGTGATCCTTGAACGGCATCTCCAGCGTCAGCGCCACGCAGCCGCGACTTGGGCCGAACCGCTGGGCCAGCTGGTTGGTCGACATCGCCAAGTTCGCCCTGCCCGGAGCCGACGTCGGATAACCGCGCGCCGTCTGGAAATCGGGGGTGCGGCGCTGGAGGATTTGGCGGTAGCGTTCATACCCCTCGCCCTGGGCCTCGGTCCATGCGGGAATCCCGGAAAAGCCGGCGAAGAACACCGCCGATATCGCCTCGTCACCGTGGACGTCGATCGAGAAGTCGACCCCGCTTGCGTCCATCGCATCGCGAATCGCCACGACTTCGGGCGAACGCGCCAGGCTCGGCTCGGCCCACTCTCGATTGAGGTTCACGCCGGCCGCGTTGGTGCGCAAGTGGCCGCGCCGCGAGCCATCGGGATTGACGTTGGGCACGAGATGGATCCGGCACGCTTCGCGTAGCAGCCTCGCGTGCGGATCGGCAGGGTCGGTCAGCAGTTCGAGCGCGCCTTCCATCCACCATTCGGCCATGCTCTCGCCAGGGTGCTGGCGCGCGTAAAGCCAGACTTGCGTCGACCCAATGCCCACTTCCAGGCAGTCGATCGGCTGCCCGTCCAGGCTTTGACCGAGGCAACGGTGAGAGACGCCAGGCCGTCCCGCGATCCGCGCCACCAGATCGTGGTGCCGCTCCATCGAGTACGGGGCGAAATAGGCAAACCAGGCGACGTCGCCGCGCGGGGCATAGCGAATGGTCAACGTACCGCCGTCGCGCGCCGGCTCCCACTGCGTGTCGGCGCGGCCCCAGAACTGGCGGTCCTCCGAAACGCAAGCGCGGTAACCCGACCATCCCCCCGGATAAGCGGAAGCCGCGAGCCCCGTCAGCCTCAGCACGACCATGCGCCCGTCTGCCCCGCTCACGCGGAAATGGAACCACTGGAAGAACTCGGAGTCCCGGTCCTTGCGAATCGTCAGGACCGCTTCAATTCCACTAATGGACAGGACTTCGATGTTGCCGGAATCGAATGTGGCCGTAATTTGGATGTCACTCATTTGACGAGGATAGTTTCTCCGGAGTTCCCAGGGAAGCCGCGGAACAGCGCTTCGGCCAGTTTCGCCGCGCCAAGATCGGTCTGGGCGAGCGGCGAATCGGCGCGGACGATGAATTGCGCGCGGCCTTCCCACAGCGTCCGGCCGCTCGCACGGTCCTTGATCATCACCCCGAGTTCGGTCTCGGTCTGCGCGGCGGGCCGCCCCGAAAGATCGATGCCGATGCCGACGCCCGCACCCGAGCCGTAACTTCCGCCGCCCGCACCGACGCCGACGCTCACGGGCCCGCGGTTGCGTTCAGGCTGCCAGGTGCGGCGCATCAGCCGCACTTCGGCGACTTGCCCCGCAACACCCGGCGCTTCGGCATAGCCGATCCGCACCAGCTCACGCGCGACTGCGGACTGGTAGGTGCGCACCTCGAGGCTCGTGTCGGACATTCCAGCCGCCGGCACCACTGCGATCGGACCGCGTGCGAACTGCGCGTCGGGAACGTGGAACCGGGTGACTTCGACCGGACCGACTGGCGTAACGCAGCCGGCCAGGGTGAAGGCGACAACGAGGGGAAGAGCTATCCGGATGTTCATGGCGCGACCTTTATCGTTTCACCTGGCAACGCGCCAAATTGACCGGAGTTTCCGCCGTCCTGCAACCTTCACGACGGTGCCGCGAAGTCCTCGAACAATGCCGCCGCCAGCCTCGTGGCGATGGCCTGCTCAGTCCAGCGGCTGTCGCCGTCGCGGGTGACGATATCGGCGCGGCCTTCCCATAGCACCTTGTCGGTTGCGCGGTCGCGGATCCGGGCCATCAGGCGCGTGGACAGCAGCGCCTTGGCGGGCTTGCTCAGATCGACGTTCAGCGCCATGCCAGCGAAAGTGCCGCGATTGCTAACCCCGATCGTGGTCTCGCCGCTGACGGGGCTGCGCTTGACCTCCTCGGGCCGCACGACGTCGCGAATCACCCGCACTTCGGCAACCTGCCCGCGCGCACCGCCCGCCGTCACCGTATCGTAGCCGGCCTTGGCCAGTTGATCGACCACCGCCGCCTCGAACGTCGCGCCTTGGCGGTCATCAGCGGTGCTGCCGGGCATCTCGGCCACCCCGATGGGGCCCTGGCCGAGCGAGCGGACATCGATATCTTCGGCGACGAAGCGCGACACCTGGACTTTGCCTTCGCGGCTATCGACGCCGCGCCGGGCCGAGCCGTAGTCACGATCGCCTCCGCTCCAGCCCGAGCCGCCCCAACCGCCACCCCACCCAGAAGGCTGGGCAACGACCGGATCGGCCCCTGCCACCGCGGTGAGGATCAGGAGGGCTATTGGCAGGCGCGCTTGGGACATGATCGGCTCCGGTCGGCAAAGGCACCCTCCAGGCCGAGCTAGGTCGCGCCAACTTGATGGCGTATGAACGCGTGGCCGCGAAATTGTATTACCCAATTTGGATTTACCATTTGCTCGCAGAGCCATGCTAGCGGTTGCACCATGATCAAACCACCCGTGCTCGTGACCGGCGGCGCCGGCTATATCGGTAGCCATGCCGTCCTTGCCCTCAAGGACGGCGGCTGGCCGGTGGCGGTGGTCGACAATCTGTCGACCGGCTTCCGTTTCGCCCTTCCCGACGGCGTCCCGCTTTACGAAGGCGACATTGCCGACGCCGATCTGCTCGCGCGGATCTTCGCCGAGCAGGGAACGCGTGCCGTCATGCATTTCGCGGGCTCGATCATCGTGCCCGAATCGGTCGAGAACCCACTCAAGTATTACCGCAACAACACCGCCAACAGCCGCGCGCTGATCGATGCGGCGGTCACCGCGGGCGTCCCGCATTTCATTTTCAGCTCGACCGCGGCGACATACGGCATCCCGGAAGTCTCGCCCGTCCGCGAAGACAGCCCCAAGCTGCCGATCAACCCTTACGGCATGTCCAAGCTGATGACCGAGATCATGCTGGGTGACGTCGCCAAGGCGCACCCGGTCAACTTCTGCGCGCTGCGCTATTTCAATGTCGCCGGGGCCGATCCCCTGGCCCGCACCGGGCAATCGACGGCCGGGGCGACTCACCTGATCAAGGTCGCGGTCGAGGCCGCGCTGGGCACGCGCAGCCACGTCGACGTGTTCGGCACCGATTACGCCACCCCCGACGGCACCGGGGTGCGCGATTACATCCACGTTTCCGACCTTGCGGCAGCACATGTGTTGGCGCTGGCGGCCCTGATCGCAAGCCCGGGCGATTCGCTGACGATGAACTGCGGCTATGGCCAGGGCTTTTCGGTGATCGAAGTGCTCGACGCCGTGGACCGCGCCACCAACGCCCGGATCGACCGCCGCCTCGGCCCCCGCCGCGCTGGCGATCCTGATTCGCTGATCTCCGACAACAGCCGCATCAAGGCAACGCTGCCGTGGGTGCCGCAATACGCCGATCTTGGCACCATCGTCGGCCATGCGCTGGCGTGGGAGCGGAAACTCGGCGAAATCCGCGCCGGCAGTTGACTTCACTCGCCCGCGACCGTAACGGCGCGGCTTCAATTTTCGCAGGCTGAAGCTTGCCCCGAGGACATCATGAAGATTCGCAACAGCCTCAAGTCGCTCAAGGATCGCCACCGGGACAACCGGGTGATTCGCCGTCGTGGCCGCACTTACGTGATCAACAAGACCAACCGCCGCTTCAAGGCGCGCCAGGGCTAATTGATCGGTCGTCCCGGACTCGATCCGGGACCGCTGTCAGCCGGGCGTTTCGCCGATGAGGCCAGCGATCCCGGGTCACGCCCGGGATGACGCTATGATCCGTGCAGTTGTTTTCGACGTCGGCAAGGTCCTGTTCGATTGGGATATGCGGATTCTGATCCGCCAGTTCGTCGCCGACGAAGCCGAAGTCGAATACGTTTTTGCCAACGTGGTTTCGACCGAATGGCATTTCCAGCAGGATGCCGGCGTGCCGCTCGGCGAAATGGTGCCCACGCGCATTGCCGAGTTTCCGCAATATGCCGCGGTGATCCGCGCGTACGCTTCGCGTTTCAACGAGACGATCCCCGGTCCCATCCCCGGCAGCTTCGCACTCGTCGAGGAACTTCACGCGCGCTCCGTACCGCTTTACGCACTGACCAATTTCGGTGCCGAGCTGTGGCCGATCTTTAGCGCGACCCAGCCGGTATTCACGCGCTTTCGCGACATCGTTGTCTCGGGCGTGGAGAAGCTCACCAAGCCCGATCCGGCTATCTACCGTTTGGCCGAACGACGCTTCGGCCATTCCGGGGCGGAACTGCTGTTCATCGACGACAACCGCGACAACGTCGAAGCCGCCCGCGCCTGCGGGTGGGAGGCTCACCATTTCGCCGATGCCCCGACGCTGGCGCTCGATCTCAGGCAGCGCGGCCTGATCGGCTGATCAAAGTGGCCTGCGGGCGATCAGCGCTTCGCTTTCCTGCCAGAACCGTTCGCGCACCGCGGCGTCTTCGACGAGCGGATTTGGTGTGCGCAGCGCCCGCTGGAACCAGTATCCTCCGCTCGATTCGGCTCCGGCCGGATTGGTCGCCAGCCAGATCAACGTATCCGCGCCTTCCGCTTCGGTGAACTTGGGGGTGTTGCGCGTGCGCTCCTGCGTGTCGGCCGGAGCATGCGAAAAGAAGTTCGACGCCACCGCGCCCGGGTGGACCGAGTGCGCGACGATGCCGTCCGCTTCCAACCGCACCGCCAATTCGCGGGCGAACAGCACGTTGGCGAGCTTGCCGGTGCAATAGGCGAGGCCGGGGCTGAAATGCTCCAGACTCTGCAAGTCGTCGAGATTGATCGCGGGGATCATCTCGCTGGCGTCGGATGCAGTATTGAGGATCCGCACCGTTCCAGGGGGCGCATCCGCCGCCGCCTCGCGCAGCAACGGCAACAGCCGCTGGGTCAGCAGGAACGGGCCAAGGTGGTTGGCGGCGAAATTGGCCTCGTAGCCTTCCGCGGTGATCACCTTCTCGCTGCACATTCCGCCGGCGTTGTTCACCAGCAGGTCGAGCCGGGCCGTCCGTTCCGCGATCGCATCGCCCAGCCGGGCCGCGTCGGCCAGCAGCGAAAGATCGGCGCTGAGCATCTCGACCTCGCCAGTCGCCGAAACCGACCGAATTTCCGCCTCCGCCGCAGCCATGCGCCCCGCGTCGCGCCCAACCCCGATCACCCGCCAACCGTGCGCGGCCAACGCCTTGGCGACTTCCTTGCCGATGCCGGAACTGGCGCCCGTAACGACGGCAACGCGGGGATTCGATTTCATGCTGGGCTCCTTTATCGGCGGCAATCCATGAAGCCTCGCAGAAAGCGGGGCAAGCCCGCTAGACCATGTCCTCCGGCCGAACGAGGCGGTCGAAGGTCGGTGCATCGACCAAGCCCAACTCCACGGCGGCCTCGCGCAATGTGCGCCCGGTTTCATGCGCGTGCTTGGCCAGCTTGGCCGCGTTGTCGTAGCCGATCTCGGGCGCCAATGCGGTGACCAGCATTAGCGAGCGCTCGACCAATTCGGCGATGCGCACCTCGTCTGCTTCGAGACCCTCGACGCAGCGTTCGGCAAAACTCTCCATCCCGGTGGCGAGAAGCTCGACCGAACGCAGCACCGCAGCGCCGATCATCGGTTTGAAGACATTGAGTTCGAGATGCCCTTGCAGCCCCGCTACTGTCACGCCGTGGTGATTGCCGATCACTTGCGCGGCGACCATCGTCAGCATCTCGGCCTGGGTCGGGTTGACCTTGCCTGGCATGATCGAGCTGCCCGGCTCATTGGCAGGCAGCCGCAGTTCGCCGATCCCCGATCGCGGGCCGCTGCCGAGCAGGCGGATGTCGTTGGCGAGCTTGGTCAGCGACACCGCCAGCGTGTTGAGCGCGCCCGAAAAGTGGACCAGCGGATCGTTCGAAGCCAGCGCTTCGAACTTGTTCGGCGCGGTTACGAACGGCTGGCCGGTCAGCCGAGCGATCTCCGCCGCGATTCGTGTCCCGAAGCCCTCCGGCGCGTTCAGCCCGGTGCCGACTGCGGTGCCGCCCTGGGCGAGGCGCAATAGCCCCACCGTGGCGTCCCGAATGCGTTCCGCGTTGTCATCGAGTTGCTGGACGTAGCCCGAGAACTCCTGCCCCAGCGTCAGGGGTGTCGCGTCCTGCAGATGGGTGCGGCCTATCTTGATGATATGCATCCACTGGTCGCGCTTGGCGGCGAGCGCCCCGGACAGCCGCTCGAGCGCGGGGAGCAGCCGGTTCTCGGCCGCGAGGACCGCCGCGAGGTGGAGCGCGGTGGGGAACGTGTCGTTGGATGACTGCCCCATGTTGACGTGGTCGTTGGGGTGGACCGGCGCCTTGCCGCCGCGTTGACCGATCAGGATCTCGTTGGCACGGCCCGCGATGACTTCGTTGGCGTTCATGTTCGACTGCGTCCCGCTGCCGGTCTGCCAGATCACCAGCGGGAACTGATCGTCCAGCCGGCCCGACGCGACCTCGACGGCAGCGGCTTCGATCGCATCCGCCAGCCCGCCATCCAGGCCATGCGCGCGGTTCACGCTGGCGGCAGCGCGCTTGATCAGGGCCAATGCCCGCACGATCTCCAGCGGCATCCGCTCGGACGGGGGGAACGGAAAGTTCTCGATGCTGCGCTGGGTCTGCGCGCCCCAGTAAGCGCTGGCCGGTACCTCGACCGGTCCCAGGCTGTCGGTTTCGGTGCGGGTCTCGCTCATCGGATGTCCTCAGGCTCGGGGAGGCTGCCTGCGATAGCTCAACGCCTCGGCTACGTGAATACGCCCGACTTTTTCCGCGCCGCCCAGATCGGCGATCGTCCGCGCGACTCGGAGCATCCGGGTATAGCCGCGCGCGGACAGCCGCATCGCTTCGGCTGCCTGCATCAACAGCTTGCGTCCCGCTTCATCGGGGGTGGCATGGGCTTCGAGCGCCTCGCCGTCGAGCTGGGCGTTGGTGCGCATCGCGGTGCCGGCGAGCCGCTCGGTCTGGACATCCCGGGCTCTGGCGACCCGCGCGGCGACTTGCGCGGAACCCTCGCTCGGCGGTGGCAGGGCGAGATCTGCAGCCCGGACCGGGTCGACGTCGACGTGCAGATCGATTCGGTCGAGCAGCGGACCGGAAACCTTGCTCTGGTAATCCGCCCCGCAGCGCGGCGCGCGGCTGCAGCCCAGCGCGGGATCGCCGAGATGGCCGCAGCGGCACGGGTTCATCGCCGCGATCAATTGGACTCGCGCCGGAAAGGTCACATGGGCGTTGGCGCGGGCGACCGTGACTTCGCCAGTCTCCAGCGGCTGGCGCAGCGAATCGAGCACGGCGCGCTGGAACTCGGGCAGTTCGTCGAGGAACAACACGCCCAGATGCGCGAGGCTGACCTCGCCCGGGCGGACTTTCAGCCCGCCGCCGGTGAGCGCCGCCATCGACGCCGAATGGTGGGGCGCGCGGAAGGGCCGGGCGCGGCTGATTCGCCCGTCCTCAAGCGTGCCGGCGACCGAGGCGACCATCGAGACCTCGAGCGCTTCTGCCGGCGTGAGGTCGGGCAGGATCCCCGGAAGACAGCTCGCCAGCAACGACTTTCCCGCGCCCGGAGGGCCGATCATCAGCAAATTGTGGCCACCGGCAGCGGTGATCTCCAGCGCGCGCTTGGCGGTCTCCTGGCCTTTGACTTGCGCCAGGTTCGGCCCGGGCACCCGCGGCGCAGCCTCGCCCGGCTGGGGCAGTGGGAGGACTTGCGTGCCCTTGAGGTGGTTGAGCAAGCTGATCAGGTCGGGCGCGGCGACGATTGGAATGCCGCTGGCCCAGCGGGCTTCGGCGCCCTGGCTCGCCGGGCAGATCAGGCCCTTGTCGAGGCTGGCGGCGTGGATCGCGGCGAGCAGCACGCCGGGCGACGAGATCACCCGGCCGTCGAGTGCGAGTTCCCCGACTGCGACGTGATCGGCCAACTGTTCGGCGTCGGTCACCCCCATGGCGGCGAGCAGCGCCAGCGCGATCGGCAGATCGTAATGCGCGCCTTCCTTGGGCAAGTCGGCCGGCGAGAGATTGACCGTGATCCGCTTCGGCGGCAGCGAGAGCCCGAGCGAGGCGAGCGCCGCCTGGACCCGCTGACGGCTTTCGCCGACCGCTTTGTCGGGCAGGCCGACCACCGTAAAAGCAGGGAGTCCCGGCGCGATCTGGCACTGCACCTCGACGCTGCGCGCTTCCAGACCAAGATAGGCCACCGTCGATACGAGCGCGACCAAGTTGCCCCCTCAGGTCCGTTGCGATGGCGCTTGATGGCGGACACCCGCACTCGAGTCGAGCGGTAGGTCCGGAGTGGACCATGTTCATCGTCGTCGGATGGCCCCAGGGCAGCGGGCGCTAACCCGGTCTTAACCTTGGCTATGAGGGTTCGGGCAAGGTGCCGGGGCGCATCCAGGCTGCATGCGCCGCACCGCCGCCCTCATCCTGGCCGTCTTCGCCATCGCCGCCACACCGGCCCTGGCGCAGGAAGTCGTCTACGAGACCATCACCGAAGAGGTGATCGTCGAAGCGATGACCGTAGAAGACGTGGCCGTACCGACGCAAGGCGGTGAGCGCTTCGTGTTCTCCGCGCCCGCGCCGGTCCCGCAGGGCATCGCTTCGTTCGGGCCGTTCCGCGTGCTCGATGACGGCCGTGCCGCGCTCGTCGCGGCGACCGATGGGGCCTCTCCCGCCCACTTCGCCGCGATGCTCCGCGCTTATCCCGCGATCGCCCTGCTGGAGATGGTCGAGTGCCCCGGCACCGAGGACGACCGCGCCAACTTGCGGCTTGGGCGGATGCTGCACGCCCGCGGCATCGCCACCCACGTGCCCGACGGCGGCTCCGTCCGCTCAGGCGGGGTCGAACTGTTCCTGGCCGGGGTGCGCCATACCGCCGCCCCGCGCGCCGAGTTCGCGGTCCATGCCTGGGCCGACGAGGATGGACGGGAACCCAAGGACTACGCCGCCGACGCACCGGAGAATCGCGCCTATCTCGATTACTACCGCGAGATGGGGATGAGCACGGAGCAAGCGGCGGCGTTCTATGCCATGACCAATTCGGTGCCGAACGCGCAAGCCACGTGGCTGACCGCCGCCGATATGGGGCGCTGGGTCAGCTTGAACTGACGCGGGGGGCCGGATCGAACGACCGTGGGGCTCAGCCTCAACCAAGCCGAATCCCTTGACTCGGCGCGGCCCGTGACTTAACGGCGCGCTTTCCGAATTCCGGCCTCCTTCGTGGGCGGCCCTGTTGTTAAAGTTACCGAGGTTTCCATGAAGCGCACCTTCCAGCCAAGCAACCTTGTCCGCGCTCGCCGCCATGGCTTTCGCCATCGCTCGGCGACCGTCGGTGGTCGTAATGTGCTGCGCGCCCGCCGCGCTCGCGGTCGCAAGAAGCTCTCTGCCTGAACGAGCTCGTCACGCCCGTCGTTCTTACGCGGCGCGCTGATTTCCTCGCCGCGAACCGGGGCCTGCGGGTCGCGCGCTCCGGCTTCGTGCTCCTGGCCCGCCCCAACGAGGGCGCCGGCCTGCGCTTCGGCATCACCGTCACCAAGAAGATCGGCAACGCGGTCATCCGTAACCGGATGAAGCGCCGCTTCCGCGCGCTCGTGCGCGAGCTGTTGCCGCAGCAGGGCTTGCCCGATCACGACCACGTTCTGATCGGCCGCGAAGGCGGGATCGAACGCGACTTCGCCAAGCTGCGCGACGAGCTGGTCCAGGCGCTCGCCCGGGCCGCCGCCGGCAAAGGCGATCCGCCCCGCAAGCCCCGGACCGGGCCCAAGGCCGGACGGGGCGCGAAGCGATGAAATGGCTGATCATCCTCGTCTCGCGCGCCTGGCAACTCGGCCCCTCGCGGGTCCTCCCGCCAAGCTGCCGCTATGCCCCATCGTGCTCGCAATACATGATTCTGGCGGTGCAGAAGTACGGTGCGATTAAGGGTGGCTGGCTGGGCGTGAAGCGTCTATTGCGCTGCCACCCTTGGGGGGGACACGGCTATGATCCGGTCCCCTGAGCCAACCAGGCCCCAAGCCGGCCACATGCCGGTCAGAGCAGACGATTTAGGGATCCATTCGTGAACAACCAGCGCAATCTGATCCTGGCGATCGTTCTGACCGGACTGCTGCTCTTCGGCTGGGATTCGGCCGTGCGGATCTTCTACCCGCATGCCAATCAGCCCAAGCCGGTGGCGGCAGCAACGCAGGCCGCGCCCGCCTCGGCAATCAAGCCCACCCGCGAGGGCGGGCTGGTCAACGCCGCCGACGTCGCGCTGGAGGTGCAGGACCTCAAGACCGCGCTGGCCTCGCCCGCGCGCGTGCCGATCGCTGCGCCCGGCCTGTCGGGTTCGATCAACCTCGCCGGCGCGGTGCTCGATGATCTGACCGTCAATCGCCACACCAACGCGGGACGAGACGGCCCGGAGCGGATTTTCTCACCAGCGCGCACCCCCGCTCAGCACTACGCCCAGTTCGGCTGGGTCGGCCAGAACGTCGATCTGCCGACCGCCAGCACGGTGTGGACGGCCCCCGCAGGAGCAAAGCTGACGCCGCTGACCCCCGTCACGCTGACCTGGACCAACCCGACCGGTCAGACGTTCACGCTGCGCTATGCAATCGACAACGACTACCTGATCACCGCCACCACGACGATGCTCAACGGTGCAGCAGCGCCGATCAGCGTCCAGCCCTATGCGTTCATCAATCGCACGGACAAGACGGCCGCGCTCGATAGCTGGAACATCCACTCGGGCCCGTTCGGCGCATTCGACGGGAAGGTCGGCTTCAGCCCGGATTACAAGGACGTGACCTCGGCCGCTCAAGTTTCGAACGAGGGTCGCACCAACTGGGTCGGCTTCACCGACATCTACTGGATGTCGACCCTGATCCCCGATACGGCCGAGACCACGAGTGCATTCCGTGCATTGGGCGGCGGCATTTTCCGCGCCGACCTCATCTACCAGCCGCAAGTCGTCGCGCCCGGCCAGCAATTGACCCGCACCACGCGGCTGTTCGCCGGCGCCAAGGAAAGCCGCGTGCTGGATCGCTACGAAGACGGCGGCATCGTCAACTTCGGCCTCGCGATCGACTGGGGCTGGTTCCGCTGGTTCGAAAAGCCGATCTTCTGGCTGCTGACCCAGCTGTTCCATCTGGCCGGCAACTTCGGCGTGGCGATCATCCTGCTCACGGTCATCGTGCGCGGGATCATGTTCCCGATCGCCCAGCGCCAGTTCGCCAGCATGGCGCAGATGCGCGCGATCCAACCAAAGATGAAGGCCCTCCAGGAACGCCACAAGGAGGACAAGCAGAAGCTTCAGGAAGAGACCATGAAGCTCTACAAGTCGGAGGGCGTCAATCCGCTCGCCGGCTGCCTGCCAATGTTTCTCCAGATCCCGGTATTCTTCGCGCTCTACAAGGTGCTGATGGTCTCGATCGAGATGCGCCACCAGCCGTTCGTGCTGTGGATCAAGGATCTGTCCGCGCCCGATCCACTGCACATCCTCAACTTGTTCGGGATGCTGCCGTTTACCCCGCCCACGTATCTCGGCATCGGCATCCTCGCGGTGCTGCTGGGCATCACGATGTGGCTGCAGTTCAAGCTGAACCCCGCCGCTGCCGACCCGATGCAGCAGCAGGTCTTCGCGATCATGCCGTGGATGATGATGTTCATCATGGCGCCGTTTGCGGCAGGCCTGCTGATCTACTGGATCACCTCGAACCTGCTGACGATCGCGCAACAGAAGTATCTTTACGCCCGCCACCCGCAATTGCGCGCGCAAGCGGACAAGGACGCGGTCGATACCCAGCGCGCGGCGGCACGGGGCAAGTGACCGGCGCTGAAATCCCTCACGGCGCTGAAATCCGGACCGGTGACGAGGAAAGCCGGGTGGACGAAGCGCTCATCGAACGCGCTCGCGTCCTGTTCGCCGGCCCGATCGACTTTCTCAAGAGCGCGCCCAAGCTCGAGCATTTGCCCGATCCCGACGTCCCCGAGATCGCCTTCGCCGGGCGCTCGAACGTTGGCAAGTCGTCGCTGCTCAACGCGCTGACCGGGCGCAAGTCGCTGGCCCGCGCTTCGGTGACGCCAGGGCGGACGCAAGAGTTGAACTTCTTCGAAGTCGGCGATCCGCTGGTCTTCCGTCTGGTCGACATGCCTGGCTACGGATTCGCCAAGGCGCCGCTCAAGGTCGTCCAGCAATGGCGGCTGCTGATCCGCGACTTCCTGCGCGGCCGTCACGTGTTGAAGCGCACCTTGCTGCTGATCGACGCCCGCCACGGGGTGAAGCCGGTCGACGCCGAGATGATGAAGATGCTCGACGAGGCGGCGGTGGGTTACCGCGTGGTCCTGACCAAGGCCGACAAGATCAAGGCCAGCGACCTTGCCGAAGTCCTCGCCCGCACCCAGGCAGACGCGCGCAAGCACGTTGCGGCGCATCCCGATGTGCTGGTGACCTCGGCCGAAAAAGGCATGGGCATTCCCGAACTGCGCGCCGCGGTTCTTGGCGACGTCGAAGTCTGAGGGGTCAGGCCAACGTCAGGTTTCCCCGCGCGGTTTTCGGCGGGAACCTCGACTCTTGGCCGGCGACGCCCTAGCCTCGGCCCATGAAGCTGATCATCGGCAACAAGAACTATTCCAGCTGGTCGCTGCGGGGCTGGCTCGCGGCCAAGCAATCGGGGCTGCACTTCGAGGAAATCCAGGTCCCGCTTTATGGCGACGACTGGGCTGCCCAGAAAAAGTCCAACGAAGACATCGCGCCATCGTCGGGCAAGGTGCCCGTCCTGTGGGACGGCGACGCCGTGGTTTGGGATAGCCTGGCGATCATCGAATACCTCGCCGACAAAGTCGGGCGTGACCGGTTCTGGCCGAAAGCCGACGATGCCCGGGCGATGGCGCGCTCGATGGTCGCAGAAATGCATTCGGGATACCTCGCGCTGCGCCGCGAATGCCCGATGAACATCCGCCGCCGGGTCGAGGACACCCGGATCAGCGCGGAAGCCCGGTCCGATATCGTCCGGATCCTCACGCTCTGGGCCGAAGCCCGTGCCCGATTCGGCCGCGGCGGGCCGTTCCTGTTCGGCACGTTCTGCGCCGCCGACGTGATCTACGCTCCGGTGGTCAGCCGGTTCATGACTTACGCCGTGCCGGTGCCCGGCTTCGCCGTCGCCTACATGCAGGCGGTGTGGGAGCACGAATGGCTGCAGGACTGGGTCGAGGCGGCCGAGCGCGAGGACTGGGTGATCGAACAATACGAGGCCTCGGCGAACGCGTGACCGGCCGCAGCTTGTGCACGTCGGGCAGAGCCCATATGCGATGGCACCGATGACCCAGCCCGCCACCAGCCTTGACCCCGTAGCCATCGCCGAAGCTCTGATCGCCTGCCCCAGCGTCACGCCGGCCGCCGGGCTGGTGTTCGATTGCCTGGAAGCACACCTCAAGCCGCTGGGCTTTACCGTCCACCGCTTCACCGCCGGCGCAGCGCCCGATGGTCCGGTCGAGAACCTCTTCGCCGTGCGCCGCGGGCCCGAGGGCAGCCGCCATTTCGCCTATGCGGGCCATCTCGACGTGGTTCCCCCGGGCGAAGGCTGGACCTCCGCCCCATTCGCGCCCGAGCGCCGCCCCCAGGTGGGCGGGGGCGACCTGCTCTACGGCCGCGGCGCGGCCGACATGAAGGGCTCGATCGCGGCGATGGTTGCAGCGGCGGCGGAGCTCCCGGCCGAGGCTGGCACCGTCAGCCTGATCATCACCGGGGACGAGGAAGGCCCGGCCAAGTACGGCACGCTCGCGCTGATCGACTACATGCGCGCGGCCGGCGAAACCCCCGACGTCTGCCTGGTGGGCGAGCCGACTTCGGTGAACCGGTTGGGCGACATGATGAAAATCGGCCGGCGCGGCTCGGTCAATATCTGGCTCGAAGTCGCGGGCCAAGAGGGCCACGTCGCCTATCCGCACCTTGCCGATAATCCCGCGCCCCGGCTCGTCGCGCTGCTGACCGAACTCGACGCGTTGGTGCTCGATGGCGGGACCGAATGGTTCCAGGCATCCAACCTCGAGATAACCCAGATCGAGATCGCCAACCCGGCGACCAATGTGATCCCGGCCAAGGCCAGCGCGCGCATCTCCATCCGCTTCAACAACCTCCACACCGGCGAAGGCCTGGCCGCGCGCATCGCCGAGATCGCTGCCCGCCACGGCGGCACCGCGCGCCCGGTCATCTCGGGCGAGGCGTTCCTGACCCAGCCGGGCGCATTCTCGGCGCTGGTGGCCGAAGCCATCGCGGCCGAAACCGGGATCACGCCAGAGATTTCCACCACCGGCGGCACTTCGGACGCGCGGTTCCTCAAGGACGTGTGCCCGGTGATCGAGTTCGGCTTGTCCAACGCCACGATGCACAAGCGCGACGAAGCGGTGGCCACGGCGGACCTCGAAGCGCTGGCGCGAATTTACCGGCGGATCGCCGCAGCGGCGCTCAAAGCCTGAGACCTGCTCGAAAGGAGCTGACATGACCGAGGCTGCAGCAACTTCTCCCGGTCATGGCAGCCTGCAATGGCGGATGCTCATCGGCTTCGTGCTTGGCCTGGTCGGCGGGCTCGCGGTTTATGCGCTGGCCCGCGACGCAGCCTGGATCGATATCGTCGTCAAGTATGTGACCACCCCGATCGGGCAGGTGTTCCTGCGCCTGCTATTCATGCTGGTGCTGCCGCTGCTGTTCTCCGCGCTCGTCGTGGGGATAGCCGACATGGGCGAGATCAGCGCCCTCAAGACGATCGGCATCAAGACGCTGATCTATACCGTCGTCGTGTCGGCAATCGGAGTCGCGGTGAGCCTCGCCGTCGTCAACCTCTTCCAGCCGGGGGCCGGGGTCGATCCGGCCGCCGCGCGCCAGATGATCGGCGATGCCAGCGCCGGGGCCGCGGGGATCCTCAAGAGCTCGGGGACGGCCAAGACCGGGGTCGACGCCATCGTCGGCATCGTCCCGTCCAACCTGATCGCCGCGATGAGCGAGAACGACATCCTGGCGGTCATGTTCTTCGCGCTGCTGTTCGGGATCGGCCTGTTGCTGACCGCAGGCCCGCGCACCGACGTGCTCAAGCAAGGCTTCGAGGGCGTATTCGAGATCTCGATGCGACTGATCGGCCTGGTGATCCAGCTCGCGCCGTTCGCGATCTTCTGTTTCATGTTCAACCTCGCCGCCCAGTTCGGGTGGGACTTGCTGATCAAGCTCGCGGCCTACGTCGGCGTCGTGCTGCTGGCGCTCTCGATCCAGATGCTCGCGGTCTATCCGGCGCTGCTCAAGTTCCTCGCACGCAAAAGCCCGATCGCGTTCTTCCGCG
>JBDSOM010000038.1:0-4682 GCA_039914785.1 Novosphingobium sp. | reverse complement strand
CATTCCGGTGATCATCGCGGCGCCGGTTTCGGTTTGCCACCAGGTGTCGACGATCGGGCAGCGTTCCTCACCGACCACTCTCCAGTACCATTCCCATGCTTCCGGGTTGATCGGCTCACCCACTGTTCCGAGCAATCGCAGCGATTTGCGTGATGTCTTTGACACCCATTCATCGCCTTCGCGCATCAGTGAGCGCAAGGCGGTAGGAGCGCCGTAGAAAATGTTGACCTCGTGGCGATCGACGATCTGCCAGAACCGGCTGTGGTCGGGATAGTTCGGCACGCCTTCGAACATGACCTGGGTCACGCCGTTGGCCAGCGGACCATAGACAACGTAGCTGTGGCCGGTAACCCAGCCCACATCCGCGGCGCACCAGTAGACCTCGCCGGGACGGTAATCGAAGACGTAGCGGTGGGTCATCGCCGCCCAGGTCAGGTAGCCGCCGGTGGTGTGGAGCACGCCTTTCGGCTTTCCGGTGGAGCCCGAAGTGTACAGAATGAACAGCGGATCCTCGGCGTTCATCTCGTCCGGAGGGCAGTCAATGGACACCCTGGCGGCCGCCTCGTGCCACCAATGGTCGCGATCCGGCACCATCGTGACCGTATTCATGCCGTGCTGCACGACGAGCACCGCCTCGACGACCGGACAGTGCGAGAGCGCCGCATCGACGTTGGCCTTCAGCGGCACCTGCTTGCCGCCGCGCATGCCCGCATCGGCGGTCACCACGATCCGGCTGTCGCAGTCCTGGATGCGGCCGGCGAGCGCTTCGGGCGAGAAGCCTGCGAACACGACCGAGTGGATCGCGCCGATGCGCGCGCAGGCGAGCATCGCCACCGCGGCCTCGGGGATCATCGGCAGGTAGATCGTCACGCGGTCGCCGCGCTGGACGCCTAGGCCCTTCAGCACATTGGCGAAGCGGCAGACGTCCTCGTACAGTTCTCGGTAGGTGATCTTGCGCTGCTGGGATGGATCGTCGCCCTCCCAGATGATCGCGACAGTATCACCGTTGTCGGCCAGATGCCGGTCGAGGCAGTTGGCCGAGACGTTCAGCGTGCCGTCGGCGAACCATTCTATCCCGAAGTCAGCCTCGGCAAAGCTGGTCCGGGAGACATTCGTCCACGGCTTGATCCAGTCGAGCCGGGCGCTTTCCTCGCGCCAGAACGCTTCGGGCGCTTCGAGCGAGCGGCGGTACTTCTCGGCATAGCCGGCGGCATCGACGTAAGCGCGGCTCGCCCACTCGGACGGAACGGGATGGATCGTGGACAACGGCGCTCTCCTTCGTGGTCGTGAGTGCCGGAGCGCGGCGGTGCGATCAATAGCCATCGATGCGTCGGGCGATCGCGGCGAGGTCTTCCACCCGGTCGACGTCGAGCACGACGCCGTCTTCCTCGACCGGCAGGCGCACGACGCCGGGCAAGCCGCGCAGTACCGTGCCCAGCCCTTCGTCACCGGCCAGGCCGTCCGCCAGGCAGAACGACCGGCGCGCGAGCAGGACCGGGTGACCGGGCCGTCCCCGCCATTCGGGCAGCGCGGCGGGGGCCGATCCGATCGCGCCAACCAGCCGGGCAGCCACGTCCGGCGGCACCAGCGGCATGTCGCCCAGAAAGATGAACGCGCCTGCCGCACCCTGCGCCGCGGCAAGGCCCGCGCGCAGCGAATCGGACAGCGCCGCGCTGTGCAACTCAATCAGCCGAAGGAGTGGCTCGGCAAAAATCTGCGTTCCGGGCCGGCCGACCACGATCACTTGCGCCGCGGGAGACGCCAGCGCCGTTTGCACCGCATGATCGAGCAGCGGCCGACCTGCGAGCGGCGCGGCCAGCTTGCCGCCGCCGAACCGCTCGCCCCTGCCGGCCGCCAGCACGATCGCCACGAACGGTCCGTTTCTATCCAATTCGTAACCTCCTGCTCAGGCTGCCGTCGCGCGGCCACCGCTATAGCCCCTTTCGACGGTTCGTCGCGAACTCGGCAATCACCCTCAGCCAGCCCCTAGCGGCGGACCGTCAACCATTCCAACAACCCCGACGAGGTCCATCCGACTTGGCACGCCCGGTCTTCTTCGATCCATCCGGACGCAGGCGGCGACGGGCAAGGCTGGCGATGCTGGCCGTGTTGCTCGTCCTGATCCTGGCCAGCGCGGTTTTCGCCACGACCGTGATGAACGTCCCGGCCGGCGCACCCTTGCCGCTGGGCTTCGAGCGCATGACCCCGCTGCCGTTCCGCTCGCAAGTCAGCCACCTCTCGCATGGCCTGGAGCGCCTGCTGGGGGGGAAGCAGCCCGCGTCGCCGACCGGCAAGCCGCTGACGGTCGCATTCTACACCTCGTGGACCGACGCAAGCACGCCCTCGCTGCGCGCGCATATCGATCAGATCGACTGGGTCGCCCCGACGCTGCTGGCGATCGATCCCGCCGGCAAGATGATCGTCACCGAAGATGCCCCGCTGCGCCGCGTGGTCCAGGCGGCGCTGCACCGCCCGGTGGTCGTACCGGTGCTGCAGAACGCTTTCGGCGGCGAGTGGGACGGCCCGGCGACCGCCGCGCTGATGCACGATCCCGCGCGGCGCGCCCAGCTTGTCGCCTCGCTCAGGGGCTACCTCGACAAGACCGGCGACGGCGGGATCATGTTCGACTTCGAGAACCTGCCCCCCGCCAGCCTGCCCGATCTGGTCCGGCTGCTGGGCGAGACCCGCATCGCCTTCGCTCCGCAGCACCGGATCGTGGCCGTGACGATGCCGATTGATAACCCGGTATGGAGCGCGAAAGCGCTGACGGCGGTCACCGATCGCGTCTTCCTGATGGCCTACGACCAGCACTGGCAAGGCGGCGAGCCGGGGCCGATCGCGGCCAGCGCCTGGTTCTCCGAGCACCTGGCCGCCACCTTGCGCGGATTGCCCCCCGGCAAGGCCGTGGTCGCGCTGGGCAACTACGGCTATGATTGGCACGACGGCAAAGCCGACAGCCTGACGGTCGAAGAGGCCTGGCTCCACGCCCACGACAGCGGGACGACCCCGGTGTTCGATCGCGCCAGCGGCAACGCCGGCTTCTCGTTCCTGGACAACGGCCACCGCCACGACGTGTGGATGATGGACGCCGCGACGAGTTGGAACCAGATGCGCGCGCTCAGCCAACTGGGCATCCGCGACGTCGCCCTATGGCGGCTCGGATCCGAAGATCCCGGCTTCTGGCGCAGCCTGGCGACCTGGCGCGGGGGCAAGGGACGGCCCGACCTGACCAAGCTCGAACAGCGCGAAAATGTCGATGTCGAAGGCTCGGGGGAGATCTTGCGCGTCACCGCCCTGCCCCGGCCCGGCACCCGCCAGGTCGATTTCGACGCGCGCACCAACCAGATCACTGGAGTCCACTACCTGTCGCTGCCGACGCCGTTCGTTGTGCAGCGCACCGGGGCGCGCGACAAGCTGATCTCGCTGACGTTCGACGACGGTCCCGACCCGGCCTGGACGCCAAAGATCCTGGCGATCCTCGAGCGTTATCACGTGCCCGCGACGTTCTTCATCGTCGGCGAGAACGGCGTCGCCAACCGCGGGCTGTTACAGCGCATGACGGCCGATGGCGACGAGATCGGCAACCACAGCTACACCCATCCCAACATGGCCGAAGAGACCGAAACCGGGGTCAAGCTGGAGCTCAACGCCACCCAGCGGCTGATCGAGGCGTTTACCGGCCGCTCGAGCCGCCTGTTCCGCGCGCCCTATTTCGGCGATGCCGAACCGACCACCGCCGACGAGCTCGGCCCCGCGATGATCGCGCAAGCGCAAGGCTACACGGTGGTCGGGCTCCACGTCGATCCGGACGACTGGAAGCGCCCCGGCGTCGATGCGATCGTCCAGCGCACGCTGGATCAGGTCATGAATCCGGCCCCCGACCGCTCGGCCAACATTGTCCTCCTCCACGACGGCGGCGGCGACCGCGCCCAGACGGTGGCCGCGCTGCCCCGGATCATCGAGGGGCTCGAACAGGCCGGCTATCGCATCGTCCCGGCCGCGACCCTGGCCGGGCTCGACCGCGACGCGGTCATGCCGCGGGTGACCGGGATCGATCTTGCCGCGGTGCGCGCCGATGTCGCCGCCTTCACCTTCATCGGCATGTTCATCACCGTGCTCGACTGGACGTTCTTCTTTGCGATCGCGCTCGGCATGATCCGCTCGGTCAGCCTGGCGATGCTCGCCCTGCGCCGCCGCCGCGAAGCCCCCGCGCCGCGGGCGGGCAACGGACTTACGACCATGATGCCGACCGTCATGCCGGCCGTCATGCCGGCCGTCATGCCGACCGTGACGGTCATCATCCCCGCCTTCAACGAGGAGCGCGTGATCGAGCAATCGATCCGCCAGATCCTCGCCAGCGATTACCCGGCGATCGAAGTGATCGTGGCCGACGACGGCTCGCGCGACCGGACCAGCGCGATCGTCGCAGCCGCGTTCTCGAACGATCGCCGGGTAAGACTGCTGACCCTGGACAACGGCGGCAAGGCCGCCGCGCTCAACCGCGCGCTGACGTTCGCGACGGGTTCCGTGATCGTCGCGCTCGACGCCGATACGCAGTTCGAGCCCGAAACCGTCAGCCGCCTGGTCCGCTGGTTCGCCGACGAGCGGATCGGCGCGGTCGCCGGCAACGCCAAAGTCGGCAACCGGGTCAACCTCGTCACCCGCTGGCAGGCGGTAGAGTA
>JBDSOM010000184.1:0-2940 GCA_039914785.1 Novosphingobium sp. | reverse complement strand
ACCGAGGCGCTGCGCCTGCTCGACGGCTCGGCCAGCCTGGCCGCGCCGCCGCTGGTGATGCAGATCCTGGGGGACTGAGCCGGATACCGGGTTCTGCGCCGCCGGCCCCTCCACCACGCCAACTGCGGTGCTGCGGAGGATATTGCAGGCTAGCGATCCGACTTTTCGCCCTTTGCGACCTTTTCGGCGTCTGAGCCCTTTGGCGTCTCGGGGATCGACGACAGGTCGATCATGTAGATTTCGCGCGCCTTCCCGCCGATGCCGATGCAGCCGACATGGCCCGTGCCCTTGCACGATCCGCGATCGAGCTGGGGCGCGCGCGGCATCCCGGTGCGGGTTGCCTGGCGCGAGGTCGGGTCGCTCTGCGCGCTGGAGGGCACGCGCCACTGCTTGCCGTCATCGGGCGCGCAAACGACGATGTCGCCGCTTTTGTCCTGGCTGCCACAAGCCTTGGGGCGCTGCGGCGCGAGCGGCCCATACGTCGTGCTGGCGCGGCCCACCATTTCATCGACTTTGCGGTCGGTGGCATCCTGCGCGCGCGCCGCGCCGCCGATGGTCAGGAGCACTGCGCCCAACCCTGCGCCAATCAGATTGCTGCATCGTCTCGACAAGCGGGGCTCCCGTCTCTAGTCGGTTTGGCAAGCCTCCTATCACAGCAGCCCCAGGAAACACCATGACCGCCGCCAGCCAGCTTCTCGATCGCGTCCTCGTCATGGAAATGGTCCGGGTGACCGAAGCGGCGGCGATCGCTGCCTCCAAGCTCATCGGGCGGGGCGACGAAAAAGCCGCTGACCATGCCGCGGTCGAAGCGATGCGCAAGGCCTTCGACGAACTGGCGATCGACGGCACCGTGGTCATCGGCGAGGGTGAGCGCGACGAAGCCCCGATGCTATACATCGGCGAGAAAGTCGGCGGCGCCCAAGGGACCGGACCGAAGATCGACATCGCGCTCGATCCGCTCGAAGGCACGACGATCACCGCCAAGGCCGGTCCGAACGCGCTCGCGGTGCTGGCCTGCGCCGAAGAAGGCAATCTGCTCAACGCGCCCGACGTGTACATGGACAAGCTCGCGGTCGGCCCCGGCTATCCGCAAGGGATCATCGATCTCGCCAAGTCGGCGACCGAAAACGTCAGGGCGGTCGCCGCCGCCAAGGGCGTCCAGCCGAACGAGCTGATCGTCTGCGTGCTCGATCGCCCGCGTCATGCCGCACTCATCGCCGAACTGCGCAGCATCGGCTGCGGCGTCCAGCTGATCCCGGATGGCGACGTCGCCGGCGTGATCGCGGTGACCGACCCATCGACCACGATCGATCTCTACATGGGCCAGGGCGGGGCCCCCGAAGGCGTGCTCGCCGCCGCGGCGCTGCGCTGTGTCGGCGGCCAGTTCAACGGCCGCCTGGTCTTCCGCAACGATGACGAGCGCTTGCGCGCTGCGAAGTGGGGCATCGAGGACCTCAACAAGATCTACCTGCTTGAAGAACTCGCCAAGGGCGACTGCATCTTCGCCGCGACCGGCGTGACCGACGGTTCGCTCCTCGCCGGCGTGAAGCGCCTCAAGGGCGGCACGATGACCACCGAGAGCGTGGTGATGCGCGCAAGCTCAGGCACCGTGCGCTGGGTCAGGGGCGAGCACCACAAGGGCGGCTAAGGCGCGAATCGCCAGCGCACCGGTTCTTGTGAGACCGTATGTTCGCGAATCCCATTTGCGGCTGCCAGTCGGGGGCTCAACTCGGCCATGGTCGGCGTATCCAGCCGGCCGAGAATCGCGCCGCATTTGGTCCGCCGTGCGATCGTCATCCTGTGGGCGTGGAACTGGATCGGCTCCCGCAGGTTATCGCAGCCTATCGCAGGCCGTTCTCTGGGCCGGGCACCCACAGCCGCACGCCGCGCCGGCCTGCCGCCTTCTTCTGCGCGCGATAAGCGCAAAACGTGTCGCGGCGCAGGGGCGCGATATCGCTGTCCTACATGATCCCGATCTGTGAAAATGCCCGATCTGCGAAAAACGAAACGCTGTCACGAATTCCAGGAGATGCCTCGTATGGTCCGCCCGTTACGCACCCTTGACGCAAGTGGTCCGGCCAAGGCTCGCGGGCGTGTTGGAAAGGTCGATTTGGTTCGTGACACTTCAATGTTCGGAAATCGCCTGGAGGGTCAGAAAAATAACAGTTTTTCAATATTTTGCACTTCCCGCAGCCGGTAAGGTGACACGCTCTTTTTCGCCGTTCCGCATCAACTTTGCAGTGTCACCTTGCGCCCCGCCGCCGCAGGGCGTGGCCACCCGCAATCCCCACCTCGTCGCCCCCCATATGTTGCAATCCCACGACTCCCGGCTAGAGGCTCCCCAATCGATTCCCCCGCGCGCAAAGGGCAGCTCCCGATGAAGATCATGGCCGGCAACTCCAATCTGCCGCTCGCCCGCGCAATTGCCGGCTATCTCGAAGTGCCGCTGACCGACGCGTCGGTGCGGCGGTTCGCCGACGAAGAGGTGTTCGTCGAGATCCACGAGAACGTCCGCGGCGAGGACATGTTCATCGTCCAGTCCACCAGCTTCCCGACCAACGACAACCTGATGGAACTGCTGATCTGCATCGATGCGCTGCGCCGCGCCTCGGCCAAGCGGATCACCGCGGTGGTGCCGTACTTCGGCTACGCCCGGCAGGACCGCAAGCCGGGGCCGCGCACACCGATCTCGGCCAAGCTGGTCGCCAACCTGATCACCCAGGCCGGCGCCGATCGCGTGCTGTCGATCGATCTCCACGCCGGGCAGATCCAGGGCTTCTTCGATATCCCGACCGACAACCTCTACGCCGCGCCGGTGATGGCCGCCGATATCCAGACGCGCTACGGCGACCAATCGCTGATGGTGGTCTCGCCCGACGTCGGCGGCGTGGTGCGCGCCCGCGCGCTGGCCAAGCGGCTCGACAACGCCCCGCTCGCCAT
>JBDSOM010000192.1:0-14222 GCA_039914785.1 Novosphingobium sp. | reverse complement strand
CCCGACATGATCGTGCTGCGTAAGCTCGGCCCCGGCGAAAGCTTCGACCCCGCCGCCGAAATGACGCGCAACCGCGCCAATCTCGCGGCGATCCTCAGCGGCACGATCGCCGCGCCGCGGCTGACCGGATCGCCCGAGCTGATCGCCGACTGGCAAGGTCCGCTCTCGCTGGTCGCCGCCCAGGCGCAAGGCGAAGCCCCCGCCGCCTATCCCGAGGTCACGCTGGTGGCGCTGGCCGGGAGCACCGCCGACCAGACCAGCGACCGCCTGGGCACCGCGCAGATCGGGCAGACCGTGCTGTTCCTGCTGATGATGATCCTGGCGGGAATGGTGCTGTCCAACCTGGTCGAGGAAAAGGGCAACAAGATCATCGAGGTCTTGGCCGCAGCAATCCCCATGGAAGCGGTATTCCTGGGCAAGCTATTCGCGATGCTCGCAGTATCGCTGGTTGCGATCGCGGTCTGGACTAGCATCGGCTCGCTGGCTTTGCTGGCAGGGCAGACGTTGCCCGCGCTGACCGCGCCGGCGGTCGGCTGGCCCGCCTTCCTGGTGCTCGGGGTGCTCTATTTCGCGATGGGCTACCTTCTACTCGGATCGCTGTTCCTGGCGATCGGATCCATGGCCGCGACGGTGCGCGATGTGCAAACGTTGTCGTTTCCGGTGACGATGCTGCAACTCATCGTTTTCCTGTTCGCGACTTTCGCGGCGACCCAGATCGGCCGGCCGGTTGAGCTTGCCGCCGCCATCATCCCGTTCAGCTCGCCCTTCACGATGCTAGCGCGCGCCGCGAACGAAGGCGCGCTATGGCCGCACTTCGCCGCGCTAGCATGGCAGGCGCTGTGGGTGGCGACCTCGGTGCGGCTGGGCGCGAAACTGTTCCGCACCCGCGTGATGCAAAGCGGGTCCGGCGGCCGAGTGAAGCGCCCGGGATTGCTGCGCCGACTGATGAAGGCGCGGACCTAGATTGCATTTCCCGCGTTCATGACGATCTAGCCTGCGAAGAGGTCCCGAACATGAATCCAGATCAGCTTTCGCGCCGCAACGTCCTCACCATGCTCGCCGCGACGGCGGCGGTTCCCGCGCTGGCCGCGTGCGGCAGCGGGGTGGCCGAAGCGAAGGCTTATCCGGTCGCTTATCCCGAGGCCGAATGGCGCCGCCGGCTGACCCCGGCGCAGTTCAATATCCTGCGCCAGAAGGGCACCGAGACGCCTGGCACGTCGCCACTGTTGAAAGAACATCGCCGGGGCACTTTCCTGTGCGCCGCCGACGGCAACCCGCTGTTCGCGTCGACGACCAAGTTCGAGAGCGGCACGGGCTGGCCCAGCTTTTGGCAACCGTTGCCGCGCGCGATCGGCACTTCGACCGACTTCGAGGTCGGCATTCCGCGCACCGAAGTTCACTGCGCGCGCTGCGGCGGCCACCTCGGCCATGTCTTCGACGATGGACCGCGGCCTACCGGCAAGCGTTATTGCATGAACGGCGACGCGATGACCTTCAGGCCGGGCTGAACAAGCGCAAGACACGCCATAGCTCGACGCCCGGCCGCTGCGACATTGTATCCCGAACCCGTACCGCCGAAAACGCATCGATTTAGTGGGGCTGGTCACGACAATTATCCGAGGCCGCGCAACCCGCCGGGATTGGTGTGCGGTGGTTCGGTCGAAGTCCCCGAATTCTGCAAGTCGAACGCAAAGCTGGCGAGGTCATCCAGCCTGAACGTGTGCTCTAACACGAGACCGTAACCGCCCTTCCCCCGCCAGCGCACTTTAGCAGGAATCGCGCCAATCCCGGGAATATCGAGCACGATTTGCTGGAAAACCGCCAGATGGCAATCGGCAGTGATCCGGGCGCCCTTCTGCGACAGGTCGATCAAGGTTGCCGGGTGACGAACCCCGCCCACGGTCAGGACTGCCGGGCGTTGTATCCGCAGGCGGATCGGCCGCTTGGGAAACGGGCTCGGCTCCACCAGAAACACATTCACGTCAATCGGTTGCGCGATGCGGAAGCCGGCGTGGCCATCGGCGACCCACACACGCTCCATCACGTGGCGGTCGCCGTTGGACAGCTCGAGGAATACATGGCGTTCGGGCGGCGGTTCGTGGAACAGCCGCAGCCGCGCGCCGGTCGCCGAAATGTCGCGGACGACGCACAAGTACTCGCCGCTCTCGCACACCAGCTTCGCCGACCGAATGATCAGCGAAAAGCGTGGCGCTTCGCGAAGGTCGTCGAAATTCTGCTCTGGCGGTTCTTGTCCCGCCGACCCATTGTCCATTGCGATATCCGGTCCTCGGTATGCCCGACGTTATCGCATAGGTATGGGAACCGCTTTTACATCCGGCGAAAGCGGCGATAGGGGTTTATCCGTGGAATTTGCCGCTTAAGCCAGCCGACGGCCCACGTTTCGGCGATAAAGCGCGGAAGGACCGGTATGCGACGGGTGGTGCGGACGGCGGGACTCGAACCCGCACGATCAAGGATCAGGGGATTTTAAGTCCCCGGCGTCTACCATTCCGCCACGTCCGCATGATCGGCGAGGGTTTGGCAGATCGCTGTGACGCGGGCAACCGACGCGGATGACGTCTCAGGTGTTGAGGCGGGCGCGCATTTCCTTGCCAGGCTTGAAATAAGGAACACGTTTTCCGGGTACCTCTACGGTCTCGCCGGTGCGCGGATTGCGGCCCTTGCGGGCCTCCCGCTCACGAGTAGAGAACGCGCCGAAGCCGCGCAGTTCGACCCGGCCGCCTTCGGCCAACCGTTGAGAGATTTCGTCGAAAAACACGTCGACCAGGCGCTCGATATCCTCTGCCCGAAGCTCGGGATTCTCCTTGGCGAGCGCTAATAGCAATTCCGATCTGATCATCGCGTCTCCCCGCCGCCCCCCGGCGCGCTTGGTCATGCCCGACTCTATTTCGAACATCGACTTGGAAAAGCTGCCAGATTTCTTGCGCGAACGCAATCGCGAGCGCGTATTGCGTCACGGATCGAAACTACGAGCCCGGCAGGAGTTCGTTTGGTGATAACCCCAAGAGCCGCAACTTGCGCCGCACCGCAGGCCATTCCTGCGTCAGAAAGCGCTCGGATTCGAGCTTGCGAAGCCGTTCGGCAGCGCCCGGGGTGACGAACATCCCCACCCCGCGCTGTACTTCGACCAGCGCATCGTTCTGCAATTGTTGGTAAGCCTTCGCCACGGTCAATGGGTTCGCGCCATGCTCCGCCGCGAACGCCCGCACCGAAGGCAGCAGCGAGCCTTCCGAATACGTGCCGTCGATGATTGCTGCGACAATCAATTCGCGCAGGCGAAGATAGACAGGGACGCCACTGGCACTCATGGGGTGACTGGGTGACATAATACAGCGCATCACGCAAGGCACCGCCGTCCGCGGACTTCGAGCTTGGAACGGCAAGCATCGATACGCCGCCAGTGCCGATCTTTTTTGCGTTTCGCTGCTCGCCTCCAGCCACTACGCTGCCCGCATCCAAACAAAGGTAGGGCGCACATGCCGGGTATCGCCGAATGAAGCCGCTGCCGCTCTGGAACGAAGGCGACTGGATCGCCGCGCTGGCCGCCCTCGCTCTCGTCCTGACCCTCGCGCTTGGCGGCGGTATCGCCGCGCGGCGGAGTGAGGCGTTCGCAGGGCACCCGCGCGGGCTTTACGTGCTGTTCTACGCCGAGATGTGGGAGCGCTTCTCCTATTACGGGATGCGCGCCCTGCTCATCCTCTATTTGACACGATTCTGGCTGTTCTCGGACGGCAAGGCCAACTTGATCTACGGCGCATACACGGCGCTGGTCTTCGTCACTCCGGTACTCGGCGGCTATCTGGCGGACCGCTGGCTCGGCCAACGCAAGGCGGTGGTCTTCGGCGGCGTGCTGCTCGCCCTGGGGCACGGACTGATGGCCGTGGAGGGGCTTCACGGGCTGACCGATCCCGCAGCGAAGCAGGCCGACCCAGTGCTCAATCTATTCTGGCTCGCGCTGGCCCTCATCAGCGTCGGCACGGGCTTCCTGAAGGCCAACATCTCGGTGATCGTCGGCCAACTTTACCGCAGGACCGATGCCCGCCGGGACGGGGCGTACACGATCTACTACATCGGAGTGAACGTGGGGGCGGCGCTCGGTTCGATCCTGGTCGGTTATCTCGGCGAAACGGTCGGCTGGGCCTGGGGCTTCGGCGCGGCCGGGATCGGGATGATCGCCGGCCTGGCGATCTTCCTGGTCGGTGCCCCGGCGCTGCGCGGCCACGGCGAGCCGCCGCGCCCGCTCCCGCGCCAACTCGAAGCGCGGCTTTACGGCGTCGGGCTGCTTGGCGTCGCCGCGCTGTGGCTGCTGATCCAGTACCAGGCGGCGATGCAGCCGCTGCTGGTCGTTGCGGGCCTCGCGATGCTCGCCTATACCCTGCGTGAGGCCTGGCGGCTTCCGCAGGAGGCCAAGGAACGGATTTACGCGATCCTGTTCCTCGTGGGGATCAATCCGCTGTTCTGGGCGCTCTACGAACAAGCCGGCGGCAGCCTCAACCTCTACACCGACCGCTTCGTTGATCGCGCCGGCGTACCCGCCAGCCTGTTCCAGTCGATCAACCCGATCTACCTCATCCTGCTCGGCCCGTTGTTCGCATTCGTGTGGGAACGGCTCGCCCGGCGCGGCGCGGATCCCTCGACGCCGGTGAAGTTCGCGCTGGGAATCATCCTGCTCGGGCTAGGGTTCCTGGTCTTCGTCTGGGGCGCCAGGGACGACGGCGCAGACGTGCCGACGCCGGTGATCTTCGTATTCCTGATCTACCTGCTCCACACCATGGGCGAGTTGTGCCTCTCACCTGTCGGCCTGTCCGCGATGACCCGGCTAGCCCCGGCGCACCTCGCCAGCTTCTTCATGGGGGCGTTCTTTTACACCCTGGGTGTCGGCAACTATCTGGCCGGTCTCATCGGGGCGCAAACCGGCGGGGAAAGCGGAACGATGTCGCAGGCCAAGACCCTGGATATCTATACGCAACTCGGCTGGATCGCCTGCGGCCTCGGCGCGGCGGCCCTGCTCGGCGCGCCCCTGGTGAAGCGCTGGATGCATCTGGACACGTTGCAGGACGAGCCTGCGCCCGACCGCAAGCAGGCCTAAAGCGTGAGCGCTCGCGCGCCAGGCAGGCCCGTTTCGTTCCACCTGAGGGCGGTGAGTGCGGTGGTGACGATGTGGGGTGCGGTGAGCTTGGCGTCGTCGTATTGCTTGTCTGGGTTATCGTGGTCCTGGAAGGTATCGGGCAGGCGCATGGTACGGATCTTGAGGGCGCGGTTGGGGCCGTCGGCGTCGGTGAGGCCTTCGTCGGATGCAAGGGTGAGGACGTGGGCACCCAGCCCGCCGACCGCGCCTTCCTCGATCGTGATCACGACCTCGTGGGTGGCCATCAGCTTGCGGATCAGGGCCTCATCGAGCGGCTTGGCGAAGCGCATGTCGGCCACGGTCGCGGCGAGCCCCTTGGCCTCGAGCTGATCGGCGGCCTTCAGCGCTTCGGCCAGCCGCGTGCCCAGGCTCAGGATCGCGACCTTGCCGGCCTTGTCCGATCCCCGCACGATCCGGCCCTTGCCGATCTCGAGCTGCTGCGGAACTTGCGGCAGGGCGACGCCGGTGCCGTTGCCACGCGGATAGCGGAACGCGATCGGGCCGGCATCGTACAGCGCCGCGGTGTGGGTCATGTGGACGAGTTCGGCCTCGTCGGCCGCCGCCATCACGACCATGTTGGGCAGCGTCGCCAGATACGTGACGTCGAAGCTGCCGGCATGGGTGCAGCCATCGGCGCCCACCAATCCCGCCCGGTCGATCGCGAAGCGCACCGGCAGGTTCTGGATCGCGACGTCGTGGACCACCTGATCGTAGGCGCGCTGCAGGAACGTCGAATAGATCGCGCAGAACGGGCGCATGCCTTGCGCGGCCAGCCCGGCGGCGAACGTCACCGCGTGCTGCTCGGCGATGCCGACGTCGAAGGAGCGCTCGGGAAACAGGCTCGCGAACTTGTCCAGCCCGGTGCCGCCGGGCATCGCCGCGGTGATCGCGCAGATCGTGGGATCGCGCTGCGCCTCGGCGATCAGCGCGCCGGCGAATACATTGGTGTAGCTGGGCGGGCCGGCCGCGGCCTTGGCCAGCTCGCCGGTCACCACGTTGAACTTGGAGACCCCGTGGTACTTGTCGGCGGCGGCTTCGGCGGGGCCGTAGCCCTTGCCCTTTTGGGTGACGACATGGACCAGGCACGGGCCTTCGGCCGCATCGCGCACGTTCTCGAGCACCGGGATCAGGTGGTCGAGGTTATGCCCATCGATCGGGCCGACGTAGTAGAACCCCAGCTCCTCGAACAGCGTCCCGCCCATCGCCATGCCGCGCGCGAACTCGTCGGTCTTCTTGGCGGCGTGGTGCAGCGGCTCGGGCAGCTTGCGGCTGATCCGCTTGGCCAGCTCGCGCAGTTCGAGGAACGGCCGCGAGGACACCAGCTTGGCGAGGTACGCCGACAGCCCGCCCACCGGCGGAGCGATCGACATGTCGTTGTCGTTGAGGATCACCACCAGGCGGTTGCCCGCCGCGCGCGCGTTGTTCATCGCCTCGTAGGCCATGCCGGCGCTCATCGCCCCGTCGCCGATCACCGCGATGCCCTTGCCGGGCTTGCCGGCGAGCTTGTTGGCCACCGCGAAGCCCAGCGCCGCCGAGATCGAGGTGGAGCTATGCGCCGCGCCGAACGGATCGTACTCGCTCTCGCTGCGCTTGGTGAAGCCCGACAGCCCGCCCGGCTGGCGCAGCGTGCGGATGCGGTCGCGCCGCCCGGTCAGGATCTTGTGCGGATAGGCCTGGTGGCCGACGTCCCACACCAGCTTGTCGTCCGGCGTGTCGAACACATAGTGGATCGCCACCGACAGCTCGACCACGCCAAGCCCCGAACCCAGGTGCCCGCCCGTCGAGCCCACCGCCGAGATCATCTCGGTGCGCACTTCATCCGCCAGCTGGCGCAAGTCCCCCGGCGAAAGACGGCGAAGCTCGGCCGGTTCGCGGACCGTGTCGAGTAGCGGGGTGCGCGGATGGTCGCTCATCGGCCGAGTCTTACACGCCGTTAACCGGCGTGTCGATCAAGCCGGCCCGCAATCCCCGCATCTTCCACGTAGTTCTACTACGGGGCGGACGTCGGCGAATCCGGCCGCCCGCGCCGCGCCGACGAGCGCGCCGGTAAGCTGGTCGTCATCGATATGGGAGACCGCGCCGCAGCCGTCGCAGATCAGGAAGATGCAGTCGTGCCGGCAGCCGGGATGGCTGTTGGCGACATAAGCGTTCGCGCTTTCGATCCGCCGGGCCAGGTTCGTGCGCACGAACAAGTCGAGAATCCGATAGACGCTGTTCGCGGCGATCCGCCGGCCTTGCGCCGCCGAAACGCTTTCGGCGATGTCGTAGGCCGAAACCGGGCGGCCTTGCGCGGCCAGCGCGCCGAACACGCCGGCCCGCATCGCGGTCCACTGTTCGCCCGAGCTGGTCAGCACCGCCCGCGCGGCATCGACCAAGCCGATACCGCTGTGTTCGTCGTGATCGTGGTGGATATGGCCCGTCATGGGCCGGATATAGGGTGTCCTCAGCCTGTCGTGAAGCCGGGCCGGTAAAGCCGGGGGAACAAGCGACGCAGCGCCTCTACTTTCGGCATGTCCCAGGTCGTGATGTAAGGATGCCGCGGGTTCTTGGCCATGAAGTCCTGGTGATAGGTCTCGGCCGGATAGAACCGCTGATAAGCCTCGATCCGCGTCACGATCGGCTGGCGCCACAAGCCCGACGCCCGCAATTGCGCGAGATAGGCGCTTGCGACCCGGCGCTGCTCTTCGCTCAGCGGCACCACCGCCGAGCGGTATTGCGTGCCGGTGTCCGGCCCCTGGCGGTTGAGCTGCGTGGGATCGGCACCGACCGAGAACAACACCTGCAGCAGTTGGTCGTAACGCACTTTAGCGGGATCATAGGTGACCCTGACTGCTTCCGCGTGACCGGTGTTGCCGCCCGAGACTACGTCGTACGTCGCGCTGCTCGCGCTGCCGCCGTGGTAGCCGGACACGACACCGGTCACCCCATTGATGTGGCTGAAGACGCCTTCGATCCCCCAGAAACAGCCGCCGGCGAAGACCGCGGTCTTCAATCCCGGCGCTTCGTTGGCGGCGCGCGCTGCGGCCGGAGCCTCGACGGTGCGTTCGGCGGCCGTCGCCGGTAGCTGGCAGGCGGCCAGCGAGAACGCCAGCAGGGCCAGGCTGGCGCGCTTCACTTGAGCGCCGCGGCGACGGCGGACGGGACGACGTCGCCCGGACCCATATGATCCGGCCCGATGCCGAACGTCGCGAACACCACCGCCGCGCCGAGCGCGAAACCGATGGTGAAAAAGCGAAACGTTCCGGACTTCAGCAAGCTCATTTCATATCCCATGCGTGATTCGTTGGCACGCTAAGTCGTAAAACCCCGCTGACCGCCAAGTGAACGAACGGCGATTACGCGCATCTGCGGGCCCAAGCGACGCCGCAAAGCGGTGAGCCGAGGCTTAGTGGCGGAAGTGGCGCATGCCGGTGAAGACCATCGCCAGGCCCGCTGCATCCGCCGCGGCGATCACCTCGTCGTCGCGGATCGATCCGCCGGGCTGGATCACCGCCGTCGCGCCAGCCTCGGCGGCAGCGAGGAGCCCGTCGGCGAAGGGGAAGAACGCGTCCGAGGCGACCGCGCTGCCGGTGGCCCGCGATTCGCTCCAGCCGTGCGTTTCGGCTGCTTCGAGCGCCTTGGCCGCCGCGATCCGCGAGCTGTCGCGGCGGTTCATCTGGCCGGCCCCGATCCCCGCGGTCACGCCATCCTTGGCATAGACGATCGCGTTCGACTTCACGTGCCGGGCGACGGTCCACGCGAACAGGCAGTCGTCGAGCTCTTGCGCGGTCGGCTGGCGCTTGGTCACGACCTTGAGCTGGTCGCGCGTTATCGCCCCGTTGTCGCGGTCCTGCACCAGCACGCCGCCCGCGATGATCGCGGTCGTCTGGCCCGCACGCCGCGGATCGGGCAGGTCGCCCACGAGCAACAGGCGCAGGTTCTTCTTCCGGGTGAACGCTGCAATCGCCGCGTCGTCGGCCCCCGGGGCGATCACCACTTCGGTGAAGATCTGGCAGATTGCCTCGGCGGTCGGGCCGTCGAGCGGCACGTTGGTGGCCACGATCCCGCCGAACGCCGAAACCGAATCGCAGGCCAGCGCCTCGTTCCACGCCTCGAGCAGGCTGGGCCTGGTCGCCACGCCGCACGGGTTGGCGTGCTTGACGATCACCACCGTCGGCGCGGCTCCGGCGAATTCGCCCGCCAGCTCCAGTGCGGCGCTGGCATCGTTGTAGTTGTTGTACGACAGTTCCTTGCCCTGAACTTGGCGGGCTTGGGCGATGCCCGCGGCATACGGCCCACCCGACGTGTAGAGCGCGGCTTCCTGGTGCGGGTTCTCGCCGTAGCGCAAGGTCGTGACCAGGGTGCTGGTCATCGTCCGCTGGGTGGGGAACTTCACCGGCTGGTCGACGGTGTTGAACCACTGGCTGATCGTCGCCTCGTAGGCGGCGGTCGCGGCAAACGCCTTGGCGGCCATCGCCTGGCGGAAGCCCAGGCTGGTGCCGCCGGTCGCGTCGATCTGCTGCAACAGCTCGGGATAATCGGCCGGATCGGTCAGGATCGCGACGAACGCGTGGTTCTTGGCCGCCGAGCGGACCATCGAGGGACCGCCGATGTCGATGTTTTCGATCATGTCGTCACGCTCGGCGCCCCGCGCCCAGGTCGCCGCGAACGGATAGAGATTGACGACCGCCAGGTCGATCGCACCGATCGCGTGGGCTTCCATCGCCGCGGCGTGCTCAGGGTTGTCGCGCACCGCGAGGAGGCCGCCGTGGACCATCGGGTGGAGCGTCTTGACGCGGCCGTCCATCATTTCGGGGAAGCCGGTAACATCACTAACATCGCGCACATCGAGACCTGCATCTCTCAGCGCCTTGGCGGTGCCGCCGGTGGAGATCAGCTCGACGCCCTTGGCGACCAGCGCGCGGCCCAGTTCGGCAAGGCCTGTCTTGTCCGAAACGGACAGCAGGGCGCGGCGGATGGTGATGTCGGACATGTCAGAACTCGCAGTGGCGGCGGAGGATTCGGGCCTCCCATAAGGAACTGGGCGGAAATCGCCAGAGCGGCTGCAGCGCTTTCACCCACCGCCGCCGCGCCTTGGCGAAGGTCAGCCCATCCGCTTCAGCAGCCAGGCGAAGTTTCCGCCGCCGCGGGAGACGAGCCCTTGCAGGACGATCTGCTGGACCGGTTGCGGGCGGCCCTGGCCGTCGGTCCAGATGCTTTCCTCGACCGTGATCTCCGCCCCGCCGGAGCGGAACTGCCAGTAACTGCCGTCGGGCAGGACCAGGCCCAGGCCCTGGCGATCCTCCGACAGCCCGACGTCGATGCCGGTGCCGAGGTGGAAGCGGATCGCGAAGCCGACTTTGCCGCGCTTGCCCTTGCGCCCGGTCGGCACCAGCAAGTCCTCGCCGCGCAGCTCCGCGCCATCGTCGCGCAAGATCAGGATGCGGCGGTGGATCAGGCCATAGCGCGTGGCATAGCCGTCGTGGCTGGCCTCGAGCCGGGTGGCTTTTTCGCCGTCGAGGGTCCGGCGGTCGATCTCGACCTCGCCGACGCCCGCGCCGAGCTTGCCGTTGATCAGCACCGCGGTGGAATTGGCGTCGTCGAGCGCTAGCGTCGAGTGCGCCGCGGTCGCGCGCAAGCCTTGCTCGAGCCGGATGGGCATCAGCCCGCCAGCCGCCGCCGAGCCGCCGCAGTTCACGATCAGGCGGTGCCCGGCATGCGACAGCTCGAACGCCAGGGTCGAGGCGCAGCCATGGCGAGCATGGCGCGCCAGCGGCGGCGGCGCAGCGTCGAACTGCAAGACGCTCTTCTGCGCCACGACCCGCTGGTACCCCCACTGGCTGACGTCGCGTAAGGGGCGCGTGCGCACGCCGCTGGCCGCGACGAGCTCCGCCACTTCATTGGCGGCGACGGCCCAGCCGCCCTGCCACGAGCCGAGCGATCCATCGCCGTGCGACAGCGCCAGCAACGGCGGCACCAGCATCGTCAGGATCGTGTCGAGCGCCGCGGGCGGATCGCGGCGGGTAGCGCGGTAGCAGGCGCGCAGCTTGGTCAGCAGCGCGATCGCTTCCATCTGCCCGTTCGGGCTGCGCGACAGCACGCCGCCATCGTCACCGACCAGTTCGCCGAGCGCCTGGACCAGCCCGGCCTCGCCGAACAGGCGGCGCGCGCGGCCATCGGGCAGCAGCAGCCCGGCCGCGACGATGCCGCACCAGCCCGCGACCTCGCCAAGCCGGTCTTCGGCGCGCGACACGTTGCGATCGAGCCAGCGGGCGGTGTCGTTGATCGCGCGCAGCACCTTGGCCCGCGTCGCGCGGTCGGGCGAAGAGAGGATCAACGGCGCATGGACGAGCCAGTTCAGCTCCCGCTGACCGGCATGGCTGACGCTCCACGCCGCGCCCTTGCCGGGGCGAGAGGGGGTTTTGGGGTTCGCCTCGAGCCAGGCGCCAAGGATGCGCTCGGCGATCGGAATGCCCTGTTCGCGGGGCGTCGCCGCTTCGAGGTCGGCGAGCCACGAGAACGTGTGGGCAACGCGCTCGACCGGCGGGGTCAACCGGGCGGCCCCGCCGAAGTCGGCCTGGGCGATCGGCACTTTCAGTCCGTGGACCAGGAAGTGCCCGGCCCGCAGCGCGGTGCCGGCGACGGTGTCGCCGCGCAGCGGGCTTTGCACCGTCGCGAGCAGGCGCGGCTTGGCCGGCTTGCGAAACGGCGTCAGCGAACCGCGCATGCCCATCCGGTAGGCCAGGCGAATGAGCCGCTCCCCCGCGCCGACCGACGGCGGGGCGAAATCGGCCAGGGCCAAGGCCCGGCTCGGGTCGAGCGTTTCCTCAGGGCGCTGGGCGCCAGTGCGCCCGTTGCCAGTGCGCCTGTTATCGGTGCGCCTGTTATCGGCGGCGGCCTCGGTCAAGGCTCCCGCCTCGGGTCCGCCGGGCAGGGGCAGGGCCGGTGCCGCGCCGGGCTGCTGGGCGCGGCTTTTTCGAGTTCCGGCGACGGCATCGCTCATCTGCTACCCTGCCGCCTGGAGCGCAGCAATGTTGCCAGCCGCCTTCAGCGCGGCGATATTGGACGCGTAGTGATCGGGCCCGCCGCGGAAGCTGGCGGTGCCGGCGACCAGCACGTCCGCCCCGGCATCGACGCACGAGCGGATCGTCGCGATATCGACCCCGCCATCGACTTCGAGCAGGATTTCGCGGCCGGACTTATCGATCATCTTGCGCACCGCCTCGATCTTGCGCAGCTGGGAAGCGATGAAGCTCTGCCCCCCGAACCCGGGATTGACGCTCATCACCAGTACCAGGTCGATGTCGTCGATCAGATAATCGAGCATCTTCGCCGGCGTTCCCGGATTGAGCGAGACGCCGGCCTTTTTGCCCAGCCCCTTGATCGCCTGGACCGTGCGGTGGATGTGTGGGCCCGCTTCGGGATGGACCGTGATGATATCGGCGCCCGCCGCGGCGAACGCTTCCAGATACGCGTCGACCGGAGAGATCATCAGGTGGACGTCGAACGGCTTGGCGGTATGAGGGCGCAGCGCCTTCACGACCGCCGGGCCGATCGTGATATTGGGCACGAAATGCCCGTCCATCACGTCGACGTGGATCCAGTCGGCGCCGGCGGCGTCGATCGCGCGGACTTCCTCGCCAAGCTTGGCGAAGTCGGCGGACAGGATCGATGGGGCAATGAGCGGTGCGGCCATGGCGATGAGGCTAGCTCCTTTCCTAGCCGCTTAGACACCACATCTTGGGCCTACAAGCGCGAACGTACGCGTTTTCCACACTGTGTGGGCCGAACACCCGATTGATCGCGCATCAAACGCGACCTGACCCGCTTTGACCCAATTCTGCCCAATTCATTCCGTATTCAGCCGGCAAGCCGGATAGGCGCAGCCGAATTTGCACCGGTTGTCCAGACGCGGATCGAACGCTACGCCGCACGGCGAGCACCTTCTCTCCCAATCACTCAACCCAATCACTCAACCCAATCACTCTGGCCCAATCATCAGGATATCTGCCCCATGAGCTTGCTGAAACGCGCCCTGCCCCTGGTCGCCGCCGGACTGCTGAGCGCCTTGCCGGCGCACGCGCAGGCCAATGCTCCGGCCGGCTGCACCGGTACGCCCAGCGCGACCTGGATCAACGTCGTCCTGGATGGGATCCGTTCGAGCCGGGGCCAGGCGGCGGTGACGCTTTACGCCGACAATTCGCGCAAGTTCCTCGCCAAGCATGGCTCGGTTTACGTCGGACGCAGCCAAGCCCACGCCGGCACCACGCGCACGTGCATCTTCCTGCCCGGGCCGGGCATCTATGCCCTGGCGATCTATCACGACGAGAACGGCGACCAGTCGTTCGACCGCACCGGCTTGGGCCTGCCCGCCGAGGGCTATGGCTTCAGCAACAACCCGGCGACGCTCGTCGGCCTCCCCTCGTTCCGCTCGGTCCGCCTCGCCATCCCGCGCACAGGCATGACCACCCGGATCCAGATGAAGTATCCCTGAGGGGAGCCTGTGACGACGTTGCGCCTTCGATCCGAACTCTCGGCTGACGACGCGCACGTGGTGCCGCTTACGGTCGAACACATCGAGCCACTACGTCGAGCTTGCGCCGAAGACACCGAGATTTGGGAGATTTATCCGTACTCGATGCTCGGACAACACTTCGATGCCGTTGTGAAGGAGCGCCTCGCCGCATCCGACTGGGTGACCTTCGCCGCTCTTCAAGGGGAAGAAGTGATCGGCACGACAAGCTATATTCGGCCGGATCTAAAAAACGGTGTCCTGGAAATCGGGGGCACTTACATCGCACCACGATTCCGCGGCTCGGGCTATAACACGGCAATGAAGCAGTTTATGATCGAGCATGCATTCGCATGCGGCTATGAGCGTATTGTGTTCCTGGTGGACGAACGCAATCTGCGCAGCCAGGCGGCAGTTCTCAAGCTTGGCGCAACCCGCGAAGGCTTGCTGCGCCGTGACAGGGTCACATGGACCGGGCATTTGCGTAACACATGCGTTTTTGGCTTGTTGCGAGACGAGTGGCGCCCATGAACCGCTGCTGATGCAGGAGTGACAGTTGATGGCCGCGACAGGACGTGAAAC
>JBDSOM010000227.1:0-16470 GCA_039914785.1 Novosphingobium sp. | reverse complement strand
TGGCCGGATCGTTGCTGTTCGCGCTCGCCGGATCCGCGCCGTTCGCGATGATCCTCGCCCCGCGCAGCTGGGATGTCGACCGCGCGTTCCTGTTCACCGTCGAGATCCTGGCCCGCTACCAGGCCCCGATCGCCATCGTCGGGGCCGGGCTGTACGCGGCGCGGCGCCAGCGCCCGGCCGGCCTGATCCTCGCTTACCTGATCGCCGCGATCGCGCTGGGCGCGGCGTGGAGCGGCGGAGCCGGAACCGACATCAACGTATTCTTCGATATCTTGATCGCGCTGTCGATCGGGGTCGGGCTCGCCACCACCGGCCTGCGCGAGCGCGGGCTGAGCCCTCGGCTGCTCGCCCTGTTCGCCCTGCTCGCGAACGCCGGCGCGCTGTTCTTCGCGCCCCAGGCGCTGGGCCGCTTCGGCGTCGACATGGCCGGCGAAATGGCCGAGCGCGCGTGGCTGTTCGCACAGGATACCGCCTACCTGAAAGCTCGGTCTGGTCCGGTGCTCTGCCAATCGCAGCTGCTGTGCCTGCGCGCCGGCAAGCCGCTGTTCTACGATAGCTTCAACGCCACCCAGGCGATGCGCTTCGGCACTTTGCCCAAGGACACGCTGACGCGCATGCTCGCGCGGCGCGAGATCGCGGTGCTCCAGATCAGCGACCTGCCCGCGCGCACCCCCAACGATCCGCCGGGGGTGCAGGCTTATCCGACGCGCTTCGTCAACTTCGACGACGATGTGTTCGCGGCGCTCGATCGCTATTACCGGATCGACCGGGTGGGCATTTCGGGGCGGTTCTACGTGCCCCGGTGATCCTGGCCGAAGTGAGCCGCCCACTCATCGGGCCTGAACCCGACGAGCAGTCCGCCGGGAGACTCGACGATCGGGCGTTTGATCGTGCTGGGGTTGGCGGCCATGATGGTCACCGCCGTGGCCGCATCGAGGCCGTCCTTGTCCGCGTCAGGCAACTTGCGGAAGGTCGTGCCGGCGCGGTTGATGACTTTCTCCCACCCCGCCACGGCCTGCCATTCGGCCAGCCGGGCGGGATCGGCGCCCTGCTTCTTGTAGTCGTGGAAGACGTAAGCGATGCCCTTCGCGTCGAGCCAGGTCCGCGCCTTCTTGACCGTGTCGCAGTTGGGGATGCCATAAAGGGTGACGGTCAAAAGTCGCTCCTGTCGAAGCCATGCACGCGGGGGTTGTTGGCGCAGATCAGCGTGTAGTTCTCGTAGTATTCGGCCCGTCCGCGTCGCTGGATCACCGCATGTTCGGGATGACTGCCCCAGGCGTGCACCGCGGCCTCGCTCGCCCATTCGGACATGGCGATAGCCTCGCCGTCCGCAGCGACGTAGCTCTTGAACGAGAGGAACCCGGGCTGCGCATGGGCCAACACCTCCATCCGCCTGACATCGGCGGAATAGGCGGCTTCATCGATGCCGGGACGCTTGCGATTACGAAAGATGACGAGGAACATCGGCGGTGTCCTAGGGGTAGTGCGTGGCTTGCGACAACCCCATGCTGCGGCCCGGGTTAATATCCTCCGAAGCCTGGAGTAGGGAGCCTGGCGCGGCAAGCCACCGACGCCAGCCCATGGACTTTTCCACCAAACCACGACAAACCGCGCGCCCATGAGCGTCAACACCTTCGGCCGCCTGCTGCGCTTCACCACCTGGGGCGAAAGCCACGGACCCGCGCTGGGCGCGGTGGTCGACGGGTGTCCTCCGGGGCTGGCCCTGAGCGAAGCGGACCTGCAGCCTTTCCTCGATGCCCGGCGGCCGGGGCAGTCCAAGTTCACTACCCAGCGGCAGGAGCCCGATGCGGTCAGGATTCTCTCCGGCGTGTTCGAAGCCCCCGACGGAACCCAGCGCACCACCGGCACCCCGATCAGCCTGATGATCGAGAACGTCGACCAGCGCTCGAAAGACTATTCCGAGGTCGCGGTCGCCTATCGCCCCGGCCACGCCGACTATGCCTACGACGCCAAGTACGGCTTTCGCGATTACCGCGGCGGCGGCCGCAGCTCGGCGCGCGAGACCGCGGCGCGAGTCGCGGCGGGCGGCGTCGCCCGGCTGGTGACTCCCGAAGTGACCGTCCTCGCCTACGTCAGCGAGATCGGGGGCGATGCGATCGATCCGGCCAATTTCGACGCTGGCGAGATCGCCCGCAACCCGTTCTTCTGCCCCGACCCCGCAGCCGCGCGCCGCTGGGAGCAGCTCGTCGACGACGCGCGCCTGGCCGGATCGTCATTGGGCGCGGTGGTGGAATGCGTCGCGACGGGCGTCCCCGCCGGCTGGGGCGCACCGCTTTACGCCAAGCTCGACGCCGACCTCGCGGCCGCGATGATGGGGATCAACGCGGTCAAGGCCGTCGAGATCGGCGACGGCTTCGCGGCGGCGCGGCTAACCGGTGAACAGAACGCCGACCGGATGCGGCCCGGCGCGGGTCGCCCCGAATTCCTCGACAACCACGCGGGGGGGATCGCCGGCGGGATCTCGACCGGGCAGCCGGTGGTGGTCCGCGTCGCATTCAAGCCGACGAGTTCGATCCTGACGCCCGTCGAGACGATCACGCGCGGCGGAGAGGCCACCGAAATCCGCACCAAGGGCCGGCACGACCCGTGCGTCGGGATCCGCGGCGCGCCGGTGGTCGAGGCGATGATGGCGCTGGTCCTGGCGGATCACAAGCTGCTGCACCGGGGGCAGACCGGGCGCTAGACCGCGCGATAAGGCCGCAGCCCCGTGTCCTTCTAGCCCTTCGAGATCAGGGATGCGGGCTAACGCTCGCGCTTCAACACGATGTACAGCGCCCCCGCCCCACCATGCCGCGGATGCGCACCTCGCACCGCCGCGATCTTGCCCGCGTGCGGCCCCGCCGCCAGCCAATCGAGCACTTTCGCCCGGATGGCCCCGCGCCGCGTGCCGCGTGACGTGAGTTCATCGGCCGCGCGCGGCTTGCCGGTAATGAGCAACAGGATTCGCGCGCCCTGTGCCGCGGCCTGGGTGATACCGTGATCGAGCCGCGTATGCGCCGCATCCAGCGTGTGCCCGTGAAGATCGAGCGTGAAATCCGGCTGCGCCGCGCCGCCGGACAGCTTGCGATCCCAGCTTCCGTCGAGCCCGCCACGATCCAGCGGTCGCGGCTTAGGGGGAGCCGGCTCGGCGCGGACCAGCGCGGGCGCTGGCCGCATCACGGCCTTGCGGAACTTGCCCGGAGGCGGGGGCGGAGACGGAGACGGTGCCGCAATCGGTTGGACCGGTTCGGCGCCTACGCTTCGCGCCGGGGCTTTCCGCAGCGGCGTAACCGTGGCCGCGACGCGTTTCCAGAGCGCCGCTTCCTCCAGTGTCAGCCCACGGGGCGGCTTCACCGGTCGTCAGCAGGCTGAGGGTTCAGCCGCGCCAGTGTTCCCAGCGGTAGCAACAACACCGCGCTGCCGCGCCCGCTCATCCCGCCCGCGATGGTCCGCGCTTCGTCTCCGGCGCCCCAGAAGCTGTCGAATCGGTTGGCGCCCTTGATCGCGCCGCCGGTGTCCTGAGCGATCCACAGGCCGTTCGCCTCGGTCCGGTCGAGCTCGAGCCAGACCGGCGCGCCCAAGGGCACGAAGTTCGGGTCCGCCGCGACGCTGGCGCGCGGGCGCACCGGCACGCTGAGCGCCCCCAACGGTCCCCCCAGGTCATTGGCTCCCGTCAGTTCGCGGAAGAACACCCAGCTCTGGTTTTCACGCATCAGCGCCTTGCCGTCATCGGGATGCTCGTGGAGGAACCGGATGATCCCCTGCATCGAGCCGGGGTACTGGCCCTCGCCGTCACCGATCAGGCCGCGCGCCCGCATCCGGCCGCCCAGCGCCACGTAGTCGCGGCCGTTCTGTCCCGCGTAGCCGATTCGCACGACGGTCCCGTCGGGTGCCCGCAGACGGCCCGAGCCCTGGATCTGCAGGAAGAAGAACTCGATCGGATCGGCCGCCCAGGCGATCTCCAGCCCCTTGTTCGCGAGCGCGCCGTCTTCGATCGCCGCACGGTCGTAGTACGGGACGAACGCGCCGCTTTCGTCATAACGGCCGAGCGGCGGGCGGCCGGTGCGTTGTTCCTCGGGCAATTCTGCGGGCCAGGCGCGGACGAGGTCGCTGGGAACCGCGAAGACCGGGGTGTCGAACCCCGGCTCATGGGTTCGCACGCCGGCGATCTCAGGCTCGTAGTAGCCGGTGACGAACGCCTTGCCGTCGCCGACCACGGCGGTTTCGAACCACAGCGCGAAGAAGCGCCCGGCATCGGGCGCGGGCCAGTTCGCGGCGAGCGCGCAGACTTGCGCCCAGTCTTCCGGCCTAGTCAGGCCGCTGGTGTCGCTGCGCCCGAGCAGGCGCGGGCAGCTTTCGCGGAATGAAGCGAGCGCGGCCTCCGCCTTGCCGCCGAAGTCGACCGTGTCGATCGGCGGCCCGGCAGTGACGCCAAGCGCGAGTGCGCTGGTGAGCGCCGGCGCGGCCGGTTGTTGCGGAGGGGCCGGCTGTTGCGACCGAGGTGGAAGCGAAATCGGCTGGGCGTGTGCGGAGGCGGCAGACAACGCCAGCGCGGCAAGCCCCAGTAGCGCAAGCATCCCCTGCTTGCGCGCCCGCCTCAACCTCACGAAGTCAGGCCTCGTCGGTTTCGTCGAGCAGCCAATCCGGTTCGGGCGAGTTCAGGTTCCGGCTGAAGGTCCATACATCGCGCGCTTCGATGGCATCGTTGAGCGAACCGGCAATGACGTTGCCGGCAGCATCGCGCGTTACCGCGGCGACGTCGGCGACGAAGCTGACGGTGACCCGGGCCAACGGCGCGGTGAAGGCGGCGTTGACGATTGTCGCCTCCTCGATCCGCACCAGGCGGTTCTCGAGGGTTTCGCCCGCAGCCAGGCGGGCGTCGATCGCACTGGCGAACGCTTCATAAACGTCGCGGTCGCACAGCTGGCCAAGTTCTTCCTTGTCCCCTCGCCAGTACGCTTCCAGCACCATCGCGTAAGCGCCGCGCGCGCCGTCGAGGAAGGTGAAAGCATCGAAGCGGCGATCGGCGGCGGCGATATCGCGCAAGCCGCGTTCGACGGCAGGGACCACCGCCGGCAGTTCGCGGCGCGGCGGCGGCTGGGTCCGGTCCGCCGCCCGATCTGGGCCGCGAGGCGCGGGCTGACCGGGGACGCCTGTCTTGGGCGCCTCGAATCGGCCTTGAATCGGCTCTTCCTCGTGCTCGGCACGGCGCCCGAGCACCGAATAAAGCCGCAGGCCCAGGAAAGCAGCAATCATGGCCAGGATAACGATTTCGACTGTCACGTATCGGTCCAGTTCTTCCGCCGCGGATAAACCCGCTTCTGCCGCTCCCCGCAGGACGCGTGGTGAAGCCGGCATTGTGCCTCAGATAGGTAATGATGACAAATGAACAACACGTGGATGCTGGGTTTCCATGCGATTTTCCGCCCGGGCGGTCTGATTTGGGGGACGTTGCGCCGCGAGCCATGCCAGGCACTCTGTTCCGCGCTAGGCGGTTGCCGCTTATCCGGCGCAGTGCTAGGCGCGCGTCCAACCCGATTTTCGACTGAGAAAGCACCGCACATGGCCGACGAAGGCAACGTCATCACCGAACTCGACATCAACGGAGCAGCCGGCAACGGCGAAGACACCGCCCCTTCGGCCGGGATCATCGCCCAATATATCAAGGACCTGTCGGTCGAGAACCCGAACTCGCCCGAGTGCTTTCAGTGGGAAGACGCCCCGCAGCTTGACGTGCAGTTCAACATCGCCGCGAACCAGGTCAGCTCCGAAGTCCAGGAAGTCGAGCTCAAGATCCAGATCTCGGCCAAGGCCGAGGCCGGCACTTCGTACATCGTCGACCTCAGCTATTGCGGCCTGGTCGGCATGCGCAACCTCGACGAGGCTCAGATGCACGCCTTCATCTATGCCGAAGCGCCGCGGATCCTGTTCCCGTTCGCTCGCCGGATCGTCGCCGACGCCGTGCGCGACGCGGGCTTCCAGCCGCTGATGCTCGAGCCGATCGATTTCAACGGCCTTTACGTCCAGCAGCTCGCCGCGCAGCAGCAGGACGCCGCCGGCCAGCCGGTCGCGGGTAACGCCTGACCCGGCCGGGCGCGGGTGCTTCGACAAGCGCAGCATGACTGGGCATTTTTAATAGTGCACCCGTCCGCTCACCCTGAGTTTGTCGCAGGGCGCGCGCCCATTTTGCGCCTCGCATGAACCTCCTGCGCGCCACCGGGACGATCGGCGGGCTGACCCTGGTCAGCCGCGTGCTCGGCATGGTCCGCGACATGCTGATGGCGCGCTACGTCGGCGCGGGGCTGGCCTCGGACGCGTTCCTGATCGCCTGGCGCCTGCCCAACCTGTTCCGCGCGCTGTTCGCCGAAGGCGCGTTCGCCGCGGTGTTCGTGCCGTTCTTCAACCGCCGCATGACCGAGGCGGAGGCTGCCGACGAAGGCGCGGGGCTCAAGGCCGCGAACGCGTTCGCCGGGCAGGTCCTCTCGGTTCTGTTCCCGTTCCTGGTCGTGTTCACCGCGATCATGTTCGCCGCCACCGGCCCGGTGGTCTGGGCGATGACCGGCGGCTTTCCCGACGGCGGCCCTGAAAAGTTCGAACTCGCCAAGCACCTGACGCAGATCACCTTTCCCTACCTCGGGCTGATCAGCCTGGTGTCGCTGCTGGGCGGCATCCTCAATTCCCTGAACCGCTTCTGGGTCAATGCCGCGGCGCCGATCCTGCTCAACATCTGCATGATCGTGGCGTTGCTCGTCTTTCGCGGACAGACCCAGGTCGCGACCGCGGAAACCCAGGCGATCGCGGTCACGGTTTCGGGCGCCTTGCAGCTTGCCTGGCTGATCTGGTCGTGCCGAATGGCCGGCGTGCGGCTGAAGCTCGGGCTGCCTCGCCTGTCGCCCGATGTGAAAAAGATGCTGTGGCTGATCGGCCCCGCGGCGGTTGGCCAGGGCGCGATCCAGTTCAACTTGCTGATCTCGACCTCGCTCGCCGCACGCTTCCTGCCGGAGGGCGCGGTCTCGTACCTGTATTACGCCGATCGGCTGAACCAGTTGCCGCTCGGCCTGCTCGGCATCGGCATCGGCACCGCCATCCTGCCGCTGCTGTCGCGCCAGATCGGCAGCGGCAACGTGACGGCGGCCAGCGCCACCCAGAATCGGGCGCTGGAACTGGCGTTCTTCCTGTCGCTGCCCGCCGCCATCGCGCTGGTCATTTCGGCGACGCCGCTGGTGCGGGGCGTGTTCCAGCACGGTGCGTTCACCGCCGCCGATACGATCGGCGTGGCAGGAGCGCTTTCGGCCTTTTCGCTCGGTGTTCCGGCATACGTCCTGATCAAGGTGCTCACCCCGGGCTTCTATGCGCGGCAGGACACCCGGACCCCGGTGCGCATCGCGGTCGTCTCGATGCTGTTCAACCTGGCGGGCAACCTCACGCTGATCTGGCACTTCGGCCACGTCGGCGTGGCGATCGCGACCGCGTTCTCGGCCTGGGTCAACGCGGCGCTGCTGTACTGGACGCTGCAGAAGCGCGACCAGTTGCGGCTCGACGCGCGGCTCAAGACCAAGGCGTTGCGCACGATCTTGGCGGGCGCGGCGATGGGCGCGGCGCTGTGGTTCATGAACCCGCTCGCCGATCCGTGGATGGCGGGGGACACTCTGCAGCGGATCGTCTCGCTTGCCGCGCTTTGCGGGGCCGGCGCGCTGGTCTATGGGATCGCCGCGCTGGTATTCCGGGCTTATTCGGTTCGCGAACTCAAAACGCAGCTAACTCGCAAGAAATAACGGAAAATTCCCATGCGCATCGTCTCCGGCATTCAGCCGACCGGCAACTTGCACCTCGGCAACTACCTGGGCGCGATCCGCAACTGGGTGCGGATGCAGGACGAGGCCGCGGCCTGCGGCGGCGACTGCCTGTTCTTCCTGGCCGACCTCCACGCGATCTCGATGCCGCACGTCCCCGCCGACCTGGCGAGCAACACCCGCGAAATGGTCGCGGCGCTGGTCGCGTGCGGGATCGATCCCGAGCGGTCCACCCTGTTCAACCAGGCCCAGGTGCCCGCCCATGCCGAGTTGCAATGGCTGCTCAATGGCACCGCGCGGATGGGCTGGTTGAACCGGATGACCCAGTTCAAGGACAAGTCGGGTAAGAACCGCGAAGGCGCGAGCGTCGCGCTGTTCACCTACCCCGTGCTTCAGGCCGCCGACGTGCTGCTCTATCAGGCCACCCACGTGCCGGTGGGCGAAGACCAGAAGCAGCACCTCGAGCTTGCCCGCGACATCGCGCAGAAGTTCAACAACGACTTCGCTTCCGAAGAGGCCCCGGTCTTCACCCTGCCCGAACCGATCATCCCGCCCGAAGCCGCGCGGATCATGAGCTTGCGCGACGGGTCGGCGAAAATGAGCAAGTCGGACCCTTCCGATATGAGTCGGATCAACCTGACCGACGACGCCGACACGATCATGCAGAAGATCAAAAAGGCCAAGACCGATCCCGAACCGCTGCCTGGCGAGCTCGCGGGGCTGGAAGGCCGTCCCGAGGCGCGGAATCTGGTCGGCATCTACGCGGCGCTGTCGGGCAAGACGCCGGCCGACGTGCTCGGTGAATTCGCCGGACACGGCTTTGGCGCGTTCAAGCCGGCACTCGGCGAACTGCTCGTCGGTCACCTTGCCCCGATCAACGCGCGCTTCGTCGAACTGCGGCGCGATGGCGGAGCGCTGGACGCCATCCTACGCACAGGCGGCGCAAAAGGTCGCTCGCTGGCTGCACCGACTCTCGATGCGGCATACGCCGCGCTAGGGCTCGTCCGCGGCTAACCGGGGGCACTCTCCGGCGGTCGTCGGGGTGGAACTGTTCAACGCATATTCAGACGCTTAGGGTTAGTCTGAAGCACGTGCCGATCCCGCCTCGCATTCTCGCGCGTTGCCCGATCGCAGAGCCCTCGCGGAGACAAGAACATGTCTGTTACCCATCGGTCGCCGGCCAACCGGCTGAAATTGCTCGTTGTGCCGATCATGCTGGCGCTTCTGGCGGCCTGCACCAATTCGCTCAACACCCGCGTCTCGCGGTTCAACGATTTGCCGCCCCCGAACGGCCAGACGATTGCAGTCGTCTCCGACGATACGGCGCTTGCCGGCGGCATCGAATTCAACCAATACGCCCGCCTCGTCGAGGCCCGGCTGGCCGCGGTCGGCTATCGTCCGGTGCCCGCCACCCAAGGTGCCGACCTGATTGCTCGGCTCGACTACGGCGTCGATCAGGGGCGCGAGCGGATTCGCTCGAACGCCAGCCTGCGCGATCCGTTCTGGAGCCCGTGGTACGGTTATGGCTCGCGGTTCGGTTACGGTTCGCGCTTTGGTGGCCGCTTCGGTGGACCCTGGGGCTTCGGCTGGCAGGACCCGTGGTTCGGCAACGATATCGAAAGCTACACGGTGTTCACCAGCGGCGTGTCGCTGAAGATCGAGCGCGCCGCTGGCGGTGGTCGCCTGTTCGAAGGCAAGGCCGAAGCGGTCTCGACATCGAACCGGCTCCAGTACCTCGTGCCGAACCTCGTGGAAGCGCTGTTCACCGGCTTCCCAGGCAATTCGGGCGAGACCGTCCGGATTTCCGTGGCGCCCGAAAAAACGACCGTCCGTCGTTAAACGGCCCTCGCGGCCGGGGGCATTGCTCCCGGCCCGCGTTGACACGAAGCTGTAGCATACCGGATGCAATATCCGCCGGGTGAACCTCGGGGTACGTCATGGCTAAAAGCAAGCGCGATGCGAGCGCGATCGAAACGCTGGCCGTTGCCGAGCTCGAGGATTGGTTCGTCTGGGACCTGCTCGCAACGACCGCGCTCGAAAAAGCTAACTACGATCGCCTCGCTGCGATCCGCCTCCTCGCCCAGGCGATCACCGAGCTGGCTTCGCGCGACGAGAAGTCCCTGCCTCAGGCGGATCCAAAGCCTTAACCCCGCACGTTCGGCGGCATTTCGCCGATGCGGGCCGGCTAGCGCGATCATCCTGATCGCAAGATGCGGCGGCAGACCGGATCGGCATAGCCGAAGATCAGCAACACGGGCATCGCGGGGCCCTCTAGCGCGATCGCCCCGGGGACGATGCTGGGCACGGCCTTATCCTCGTGTTGGCAGTGAGGTCGTTGAGCATGAGCACGGTCGCCCCGCGCGCGGCAAAGTGGGGTTTGGTGCGCATGCTCGCGATCGAGGAATTCGAAGAAATCGGTTTTATCGTCCACGCCGCGAACGACGCGGCAAGCGCACCCGCCATGGACGCGGCAAGCGCACCCGCCATGATGGAGCAGATCGAGCATATCGAGCTGTTGTTCACCGACATTCAGATGCCTGCCGTCAGCAACGGCTGGGGGCTGTGGCGCCCGAAGGGTAGGCTCAGGACCCATTGATCCGAGAAGGATGATCTGATTCAAGCTCCGCCAGGAGACTGAGCATATCCCCTGCGTTTCGTATTGACGCCTTGCGGGAACTACCTTTTGCCAGAGCCGCCGATCTTCGTGCGCAGTCCCATATTGAACACCCGCCCAGGATTGAACCCTTGCACACCGCTGGCAACGTTGCGGTAAGGCGGGTCTTGCGTGACTGCCTCTGTCGTGCGGGCGCTCCCGCCGGGACCAAACACCTAGAGTTGTCTGTCGATCGACAGCTTCGCCAGCAAGGCGATCATCGTCCGAGTGAACAGGTTGGTTCCTGGCTCGGTGCGTTCGGGCAAAGGCCGGTCGTCGCGCTCATCGGTCCAAGACAGCGCACCGTCGGACGACAGGCCGAGCCGGTAGCTTTTGTGCGACGCCGCCTCAAAAGCCTCGACCAGTTGCTCGGACAGAGTTGCACTTTCTATAACGAAGCCCAGCTCGGTGTTGAGGCGCGCCGATCGCGGATCGAAATTAGCCGAGCCGACATAGAGATACCGGCGGTCAACGATATAGAGTTTGGCATGCAGAGACTTACCCGAGAAACCTCGCGCTCGCATCGAGCCCGAGCGGATGAATTTCGCCGTGGTCTTCTTGGGCGCATCATCGGGCGCGGGCATTTCAAAAAGCTCGATGCCGCGCTGCAACAGCCATTTTCGGTATGGCGCGTAGCCCGCATGAACTAGTCCGACGTCGGTGGCCGCAAACGAATTGGTCAGTATTCTCACCCTAGTGCCACGGCGGCGCAGGTCGCTAAGCTCGCCGCAGCCCAGGGCGGTCGGGACGAAATAGCCCGAAATCAGAACCAGATCGCTGGTCGGCCGAGCCAAGGTTTGAGGCATTAGTTCGTCAAGGCCAGTAGCACCGTGTCGGCGGTCGGCTTCGGGATCCGGCATGACCGAGACCGCGTGAGCGGGCGCCTTCACCCAATTCAACCGGCCGTGTTGCAAGTCAGCAAATAGCGGCTGGGCTTCAACCGCTGCGAGATACCTATTTGCCGCAGCGCTTCGCGCGATGGTTGACGCCTTTCGTGCCGCGCTGCGCCTCGCCCTGGCGGGAATTGGGCCCACCACTGCCGCGACGGGTTGCGCTGCGGAACTTTGCCAGTGGCGCTCGAACACCTGCTCCACTTCGGCAGCCACCGGCCCCATAGCGATTACGTCGAGATCGTCGAACTGCCCTTTGGAGCGGGCGCCGAAATACTCGTCTCCGATGTTCCGTCCGCCGACGATGGTCACATGCCGGTCGGCAGTAAGGCTCTTGGCGTGCATCCGCGAGTTGAGGCGGCGGAAGGCGAATAGCCATTCGAGCCCGCGAAAGCGGCGCATTCTGAAGGGATTGTAGAGCCGCACCGCGATGGTCGGCTCAGCATCGAGAAGAGCCAACCGCGCGTCGAGTCCGCCAATACCATTGTCGTCGATCAGTAGCCGCACCGCGACCCCGCGCCGCGCGGCCGCCACGATCTCATCAAGCACGAGCGATCCCGACAGGTCGTCGTGCCAGATATAGTACTGCACATCGAGCGTGCGCCGCGCCGAGCGGATCAGCCACAAGCGTGCCGCGAAGGCGTCCTTGGGATCATGTAGCAAGCGTAAGCCTGACAGGCCCGATCGCGCTTTGTCGGACGGCTCAACGACCTCCAAGCAAATTGCCCTCGGCCCAGATGCCGACCGTGACCATAAGCAGCGCCAGCCAGGCGGCCACGCTGGCCTGCCAGTCGCGCAGCCTGAACAGCCTGCGCTTCTTGTCGCCGAGCCCATTGATCCGGCGCGGGGTGTAGCCTTGAAATTGCATATGGTTCTTCGGCGGACGCTTGAACTTTTGGACGGTGCCCATCTTGCCCACTTAGCCGGCGGCGCGAACGAAGTCGATCATGCGCGCTCTTGTTGGCACCACGAGCAGACGGCTGCTTTCGGGTGGTATGACCAGGACGACGAACGTCGGCTATTGCGAAGGGTTTCGGGTGCCGGCAGGCTTACGAAAGTCTTTAGTGCAGGAACCCGCGGGCCCCAGGCGAAGCGCTATGGGGATTTCGGTTTTTTGCCGGCTTGGGGGCTGCTGCAGCGGCTGACGGGATGCGGATTGGATCGTTGGCGCGAGCCCCTCCGCTGGCCGGAACGCAGGTGCGGCGGCTCGATCCGAAGGCAGGCGGCGCCGGTCAGAGCAGTAGGGTCAGGAATAGCCGGCGGAACAGCGCACCCAGCACCCGGACCGGCAGGAGGAACGCAGGCCGCGATGAGATCCAGCGCGTTCCATCCGTCGCGATCCCGCCGCCCGGCACTATCATGTGAACGTGCGGATGATGCGTCATCGCCGAGCCCCACGTGTGGAGCACGGCAGTGATGCCGATCCGGGCGCCGAGGTGCTTGGGATCGGCGGCGATGATCAGCATGGTCTCCGAGGCCGCCCGGAACAGCAGGTTGTAAACCACCGCCTTGTTGTGGAAGGCGATGTCGGCGATCTCTGCCGGCAGGGTGAACGCGACATGGAAGTATCCGACCGGCAGCAGGTCGGCTTCGCGCTGAGCCAGCCAGGTACGCGCCGCCGCGCCCTGGCACTTCGGGCAGTGCCGGTTGCGGCAGCTGTTGTAGGCGATCCGCCAGTGCCCGCACTCCTCGACATGACCACCCAGCACAGCGGTGCGACAATGCTCGATCGCCGTCATGACCTTGATCTGGCAAGGCTCAGGTGCCCGGCATGGGCAGCGTGGTAGCCAGGTCCAGCAGCACGGAAGATGTCGGCGACCTCGAGTGACGCCCGCACCGGCTCAGCCGGCGGGTGGCTTGCCTTCCATCAGCGCCACCAGCCGGTCGAGTGGACTCGATACGGCCTGGATCGTTCGGGTGGAGACCTTGGTGTAGATGGCGGTGGTATCGAGCTTGGCGTGGCCAAGCAGCACCGGATTACGCGGACATCGACGTCCTGCTCGAGCAAGTGCGTGGCAAAGCTGTGGCGCAACGCATGCGGGCTAACTCGCTTGCGGATGCCGGCCACCTCGGCGGCTTCCTGGACGGCACGGTGGAGCTGCCGCGACGAGACCGGATCGGTGTAGCTGCGGCCCAGCAACAACCAGCCATGCGGAACCATGCCCCCCCCGCCGCTTGCCCTCGCGCCACCATAGCCGCGACAACTCGAGCAACTGCGGTGAGAGCATGACGTTGCGGTCCCGGCAACCGCCGAACGTGGCGGATGTAGTCGTGCTGCGTGGTGGCCCCAATCCCCGCATCATCATGTCGTGTTGCATGCGTTGGCGCAGCGCGCTGATCAGCCTGGAGTTAGAGATGGTATCCGTCAGCTTACGACGGAATCGGCCAGCAGGATGCGGGCGAGCTCAGTCGGTGGATAGCGATGTATCCAGACAGGCTTGTGGCGTCCGGTGCCGGCCCGGGCCAGCCCGGCAAGCGCGCAACCGGCAATCAGGACGCGCCGATGAAACGTCAGAGTCTGTCACCTGCTCACCCCCTCAGCGATTGCATTCGTGCCGCCCGTCGCGTTGTTTAGACCCGCTCCAGCATCAGCGCGATGCCCTGGCCCACGCCGATGCACATGAACGCCAGCGCGTAGCGTCCGCCGGTCTGGTGCAGCTCCTCCACCGCGGTCATCACGATTCGCGCGCCCGACATGCCCAGGGGATGGCCGAGCGCGATCGCACCGCCGTTGCGGTTCACGCGCGGGTCCTCCTGCGCGATGCCCAGATCGCGAAGCGTGGCGATCGCCTGCGACGCGAAAGCCTCGTTCAGTTCGATCACGTCGAGCTGGTCGAGGCCGATCCCGGTTGTGCGCACGAGCTTGCGCGCCGCCTCGATCGGGCCAACCCCCATGATGCGCGGCGCGATGCCCGCTGCCGCCATGCCAACGATGCGCGCCCGCGGTGTGAGGCCGTTGCGAACTGCCGCCGCTGCCGACGCGACCAGCATCGCCGCGGCACCATCGTTCAGCCCCGATGCGTTGCCGGCCGTCACCGTGCCGTCCGCGCGCACCACCGGTTTCAGCCGGCCAAGCGCTGCCATGCTGGTTGCGCGAGGATGCTCGTCGAGCGTCACGGCAAGGTTCTCGCCGTTGCGCTGCCGAACCATGACCGGGACGATCTCGACCGCCATCCGGCCGCGGGCGACAGCCGCAGCGGCCTTTTCCTGGCTGGCCAGCGCGAAGCGATCCTGGTCTTCACGACCGACCTTCCACATATCGGCCACGTTCTCGCCGGTCTGCGGCATGGAATCGACACCATAGGCGGCGCGCATGACCGGATTGATGAAACGCCAGCCGAGCGTGGTGTCCTGGATCGTCTGCCCGCGGTCGAACGCCGTCTCCGCCTTGCCCATCACATAGGGAGCGCGGGTCATGCTCTCGACGCCGCCCGCGATCATCAGCTCGGCGTCCCCGGCCCGGATAGCCTGCGACGCCATGCCGACGGCGTTCAAGCCAGATCCGCAGAGGCGGTTGACGGTCGATCCGGGGACCAGGTCGGGCAGCCCCGCCAGCAGCACGGCCATTCGCGCCACGTTGCGGTTGTCCTCTCCTGCCTGGTTCGCGCACCCCAGGATCGTGTCATCGATGGTGGACCAATCCACACTGGAGTTGCGCTCGGCAAGCGCCCGGATCGGCACGGCCGCGAGATCGTCCGCTCGTACCGCCGCAAGCGCGCCGTTGAGACGGCCGATAGGGGTGCGGACGGCATCGCAGATAAAGGCGTCGGGCATGGCTATCCTCAGGCAGCGGCGAAAGCTGCGAGCGTGCCGGGCGCCGCCGGCGTCGCGTCTTGCGTGAAGGCCGCACCGGTCTTGGCCCGCACTTCATCCAGCGAAACGCCGGGCGCGAGTTCGACCAGCCGCAGGCCCGGCTTGTCGCATACCATCACGCAAAGGTCGGTGACGATCAGGTCGATGCAGGCCTTGCCCGTCAGGGGGAGCGTGCATCGCGCAAGGATCTTGGGCTCGCCCGCCTTGTTGGCATGGTCCATGACCACCACCACGCGCTTGACCCCGGCGACCAAGTCCATCGCGCCGCCCATGCCCTTCACCATCTTGCCCGGGATCGTCCAGTTGGCGATGTCGCCGCCTTCGCTGACCTCCATCGCGCCGAGTACAGCCATGTCGATATGTCCGCCGCGGATCATCGCGAAGCTGTCGGCGGACGAAAAAAAGCTGGAGGTTGGCAGCGCCGTCACCGTCTGCTTGCCGGCGTTGATAAGATCAGGATCGACCGCGTCGCGCGTGGGGAATGGTCCGATGCCGAGCATACCGTTTTCAGACTGAAGGGTGACATCGACCCCCTCGGGCACATAATTCGCGACCAGAGTCGGTATGCCGATCCCCAGATTGACGTAGAAGCCGTCCTGCAATTCCAGCGCGGCACGCGCCGCCATCTGTTCGCGCGTCCAGGGCATCAGGCTGTCTCCGTTTCACGGATGGTCAATTTCTCGATCCGCTTTTCGTTGATCGTCGACAGCACGATGCGGTCGACGAAGATGCCGGGCGTGTGGATGCAATCGGGGTCGAAACTGCCGGCCTCGACGATTTCTTCCACCTCGACCACCGTCACCTTGGCCGCGGTCGCCATGTTCGGGTTGAAGTTGCGGGCAGTCTTGCGAAACATCAGGTTGCCCGCCGGGTCCGCGCGCCACGCCTTGATGATCGACACGTCGGCGCGCAGCCATGTCTCGCGAACATATTCCTCGCCGTCGAATAGCTCCACCGGCTTGCCCTCGGCCACGACCGTGCCGACGCCCGTCTTCGTGTAGAACGCCGGGATGCCCGCGCCGCCGGCGCGAATGCGTTCCGCCAGGGTGCCTTGCGGGTTGAGTTCCAGTTCGAGTTCGCCGGACAGATATTGCTGCTCGAACAGCTTATTCTCACCGACATAGGACGAAACCATCCGCGCGATCTGCCGCGTCTCCAGCAGCATCCACAGCCCGAACCCGTCTGCCCCCGCATTGTTCGAAATGACGGTCAGGCCCGTCACGCCGCTCGCCCGGATTTGCGGAATCAGGCTTTCGGGATTGCCGGAGAGGCCAAAGCCGCCCGACATGATCGTCATGCCGTCGAATAGCAGGCCGTCGAG
>JBDSOM010000223.1:0-16959 GCA_039914785.1 Novosphingobium sp. | reverse complement strand
AAGACGCAATCCACATCTGGAAAACCCCGGGCTTTACCGTCTCACGCAAGCCTTCACCCAGGAAGGCCAGGTCCGCTCTGGTGAGCGTGAATTGAGCGTGTTGAGATTGACCGGCGGCCAGATCGAGCGAGGGCCACCTCCGTTGAGCCGGCACCGGTCCAGTACATATTCAGCCCACTATTCTTGACGTCATCAAGCTCGCCGTAAAAGGTAGGCTCGGCAAGCGGGGCATCCGCGCTGAACACACCGATATTATCGAAGAGCATAGGATCGTGGAGGGTGAAGGCGACGGTGTTGCCCCGCCCATGGACAGCCCCGCGATCGCCCGGCTCGCCTTCTCAGGGCGGCCCGATACGCCTGTTCCATCAACGGGATCATTCCGTCCCCACGTGCGACGCTCCTGGACGACAGCTTGTGCGCACGCCACCTGACCCACTCCCTCCGCTGAAACAGCCAACGGCTTCACCGCCAACCAGTATCAGATCAATCGATTAGCCGATTGATCTTGGATTGCAGATTAGGGCCAACAAGGACAAGCAAAGGTATTATAATGATGTAAGCGACACCCCAAGATCGAAGCCACTGACCAAGAAGTTTGTCGGTAAATCCTACATTTATGACTAGTAATGATAAAGTTACGACGCCTGTCGTCACGAAACCCATCAACAGAGCGAACGTGATTTTTCGTTTAAGTTCGGTGGACATGAGATAGCTCCGTAACATATTCTACGACGCCAATCCGACGACGAATGGCGAAATCAGGGCCTGTTCGACCAGCGGGGTGAGCGCCGCTAAAGTCCAAGCGCTTCCAGTTCCAGGTGGTCTTCTGGCCGGGGGCCGAGGGGCCAACGCAACAGTCGTTCGTTTTCCGATATTGCGACATCGTTGATACTGGCGATCCTGCGAGACATCAGCCCATCGGGCGCGAATTCCCAGTTCTCGTTTCCGTAGGACCGATGCCATCCGCCGGTTTCGTCATGCCATTCATAGGCGAAGCGCACCGCGATCCGGTTGCGCTCATAGGCCCAAAGGGTTTTGATCAGGCGATATTGGTGCTCGTGCAGCCATTTGCGCGTCAGGAAATCGACGATCGCCGCGCGGCCCTGCAGAAACTCCGTCCGGTTCCGCCACTGGGTATCTTGCGTGTAAGCGAGGGCGACTCTGGCGGCATCGCGGCTGTTCCACCCATCCTCGGCGGCGCGCACTTTTTGGATCGCGGTATGCCGCGTAAATGGGGGAAGCGGGGGTCGTGACACTGCGAATGCCCTTTCTGTTCGAACACTTTGTCGCTCGGGCAAAACGCCCGGCGGCTCAGGCAAAAGGCGTGGCGAATTCTATGCGGATACCGCCGGGGATGAACACAAGGAAATGGCGTGTCGCCGACCCCGGGCCGATTGGACCGGGGGGAAAATCGACAATCACCTCCGGATGCGTGCTCACCTTTTCCCACACCACGTTCAGCGCGGCATCGTCGCGCACGGCCAGCGATAGGTGATGGAGGCCGATGTTGGCACGGCGATCGAAAGCGCGAGCGGTCAATGGATCGGCGGCGCGCCACAGGGTCAACAAGATGAGACCATCGGTCACGAAGATCGCGGGGTAGGCAGGCACTCCCCCAGCCTCGTCAAAGCCCAAGACGCCGCAGAAGAATGCCCGCGCCTGATCGAGATCCGGGACGGTAAGTCCTATATGATGCGCGCCGTGGGTAAGCTTCTCGGTCATGGATTTAGTCCTTCCAGTTCGGCGACCCGGGCGCGCAACCGGCCAAGTTCTTTGAGCAAAGGCTGCGTTTCACGCGCGACTTCGGCTTCAGTGAAACGCGGGGTGATATGCTGCGGGCAATTCCAGTCGAAGCCCGTGATGTCGATTATGAACGCCCGCTCCGGCTCCGCCGCATAGTCAGGGACCATTAGCGCCGCGATATCCGCAGCATCGTCGCTGATATGGGCATGACCGATCAGCTTGAGCCGCCGCCGGTTCGCATAATCCATTAGGAACAGCGATACGCGATCGTGGGCCGCCAGGTTCGCCACCGATAGGTACTGGCGGTTGCCGCGATAGTCCGCAAATCCGATACGGTTGCCGTCGATCCGCCGCAGAAAACCGGCCGGGCCGCCGCGATGCTGGACGTAGGGCCAACCACCCTCGCTGATGCTTGCCATATAGAAGCTGTCGCGTGCCGCGATGAATTCGAGTTCACGGTCGGTAAGACCGTCCTCTTCGCCCGCATTGGCTTCCATCCGTGCATAAGACGACCGCGAACCCGCTGCCTCCTGCAACGCGCGGGAGCCAGAGCCGAACAGGGTGTGGAGGTATGTCTGTGCCATGCCGTAGATGTAGCCTATTGCGATATGGGTAATAATAGTTGATTAGTGATGATCACTATTTCGATTTGAACAATAATGGACCGGTTCGAAACGCTGACCGCCTTCGTCGCCGTAGCAGACCAGCGCGGCTTCGCGGCCGCCGCGCGCACGCTGGAAACCTCACCTCCTGCGATCACTCGCGCCATCGCGTCGCTTGAGCGGCATCTGGGCATAACCCTCTTCCATCGCTCAACCCGCGCGGTATCTCTCACCGACGAAGGTGCCGCCTTTCTAGATCGGGCGCGGCGGATTTTGGCGGACTTACGTGAAGCCGAACAGATCGTCATGGGCGGACGATCCGTACCTCGTGGGCAGCTCTATATAACGGCGCCGGTCACGTTCGGGCGGCTGCATGTTTTGCCGGTGATCACCGCCCTACTCGCGAAGCACGACGGGCTGAACGCGCGCATGATGTTGCTCGATCGCAACGTCCGCATCGTCGAGGAAGGGATCGACGTCGCGGTGCGGATCGGCGCGCTTGCAGACAGCGCGTTGCGATCGGTGAAGATCGGATCGGTGCGGCAGACGATCGTCGCAAGCCCGGCCTATCTTGCCAAGCATGGCGCTCCAATCACACCGGCAGATCTGCGCAACCATCGTTGTATTGTCGGTGCCGGTGTGCGGGTGGGAGCCGCCTGGCCTTTCGGGCCGAAGGGCGACACAATCGTCGGCATAGTCCCCCGCCTCACCGTCAACACGATCGACGCAACGATCGCAGCGGCCGAAGCGGGCCTGGGGCTGGCCAATGTGCTAAGCTATCAATCGAGCGAAGCGATTGCGGCAGGACGGCTTGTCCGGCTGCTGGCAGAGCATGGCCCGCCACCAATGCCCGTAAGCCTGCTCTACGACGCCGGGCGAGCGGCGATGCCGGCGGTGCGGGTATTCATTCAAGCCATGCGGGAGCGGACGCGGCAAGCGGCTTGGGCGTGAAGACATCTCGTGTTGCTTCTCAAAAAATCGCTGTTCCGATCTGATGCTCGTAAAGATCGCCAGCGTCAGCCCTGCCAAATATCTGCATACGCGGCAGAACGGAGTCGGTCTCGACACTGCGATGCCGAGCCTACGATCGATCACGACATTTCTCGCCATAGGGTGCGCCGTCGCTACGGTGACCAGATGCAGCGCATCCGAAGCCGCTGCGCCTCCGGCGGCGGTTCCGCGACCCAGCCGGTCGTGGTCGACGCTTCCAGAGCCAAGGCTGCTCGTCCTGTCCGCCCGCCAATGCCGATCTCAATGCAATTGCCCGGCGCTTCAGCATTTAACCGGTTGCTCGGCCAAGAGGCCGCGGGTTGATGTCAGCTAGAGCTCGTAGGTATGCACCGCGAAATTCGTAAGAACCGCCGAGCCGAAGGACGTCGTCAACGCCGTGTCGATGGCGTCTCGGCCGCGGGCCATGAGGATCCGGCCGATCCGCGGGCGGTTGTGCCGTGCGTCGAACGTATGCCATTCGCCCCCAAGGAAGACGTCGAACCAAGCCGAAAAATCCATCGGAGCATCGACCGGGGGGATGCCGATATCGCCCAGATAGCCGGTGCAGTACCGTGCCGGAATATTCATGCAGCGACATAGTGTGACGGCAAGATGCGCAAAATCACGGCAAACACCGCGCTGATCCTGGAATGCCCCCCAAGCCGTCCGGCTCGCCCAGGCGTGATGATATCCGAATTCGAGATGGTTGTGGGTGAAATCCACGATCGCCTGCACGCGGGCCCAGCCCGACGGGATGTGGCCGAACATTGACCACGCGGTGTCGGACAGACGATCGGTTTCGCAATAGCGGCTGCCGAGCAGGAACGTCAGCACCTCGTCGGGGAGATCATCGACGTCGTGCTGGATGGCGTCGGGTGAAATGCGATCGGGCTGTCCGCTGTCTTCGATCGTGAAATCGCAGGACAGCTGGAGCCCGCCCGCCGGCACGGTGAGCCGGGAGCCGACGTTGCCGAACCCGTCGAGATACTCGTAGATCGGCACTTCCGGTGAGGTGACAAGGCGTTGCGGCGTCGCGAGATCCTTGTTCCGCGACGGATGGATGTTCAGCATCGCCAGCATGTGCGTCGGGAGAGCGGTCTCAAAGTGGATGTCGTAGCCCGCGCGGATCAGCATCGTGTATTCCCTGGAATAGATGGATTGGTGGCAGCATCCCGCCCGGTTTTGTCGATATGGACGTCAACCGATACGGTCATGCCCAAGTAACTACCGGGAAAGCCGGCCCAGGTTCCCGAGATCGGCACCGCCTGGTAGATGTCTCGCGCGATCGCGGCGCGAATCAATCCGCGAGTCCCGATTATGCCGTTGGTCGGATCGAACTCGACCCAGCCAGATCCCGGCAGGAACACGCGAACCCAAGCATGGGTGTTGCCGCCGCCCGTCATGCGCCGCTCGCCGGTCGGACCGTAGACATATCCCGAGACGAACCGTGCCGCGAAGCCGAGGGCGCGCACGGCTTCGATCATCAGCATGGCATAGTCGCGGCACGTGCCCGTCCCCTGCGCCAGCGTCTCGATAGGCGTCTGGGTGCCCTTCTGCTGGCGCGAAATGTAGGTGAAGTCCCGCCGGATCGCCTTGGTCATCTCAGTCAGCAACGCCAGCGTGCCCGATCGCTCGCCGGTCTGGACGAACTGCCTGGCCCAGATGTCGATCTTACGCTGGGGATCGAGATGCTGGCGCTCGATCGAGCGCAGCAGGTCGGACATGTCCTCTGAGGCATAAGTGAACGGGTAGTCGCGGGCATACTCCTCGATGTGAACGTCCTTCAACTCGATCGGTTCGTGCTGGACCCGCGCCTTGCTGACGATCTGCAGCCGCTCGGCGCGGCGATCGAACCGGGCGATCGCTACGGAATTGCCGAAGACGTCCTGCTGCCAGCGCAAATCGGAGGGTTCGGGATCGATCGTGAGGCTGGCGTCGAGCAGATGCTGATCGAAGCTCTCGCGGGGCCGCACCATTATCCGATGCTCGCCGAACGATGCCGGCTGGCTGTAGGAATAGGTCGTCACATGGGATAGATTGACGAGTGGCATCGCGCAGCGGAGATCCTGAAATCGAACAAGCGGATGCGCTCGTTGGCGCGGACGATCCCTCCCCCGTCAGAATTGCGAACGCGGACGGACGGTCATTGTTCCTGCTGCTGGGCGACCATGCCGGCAACGCCGTCCCGGCCAGCCTTGGGACCCTCGGGCTAAGTGGGGACGAACTCAGCCGCCACATCGCCCTCGATATCGGTATCCACGAGTTGGGCGCCGAACTTGCGGGGCGGTTGGACGCACCTTTTATCGAGCAGCACTATTCGCGCCTCGTGGTCGATTGTAACCGCGCACCTGAGGCCGTCGATGCGGTCGCAGCGGTGAGCGACGGCACGGCAATACCTGGCAATACGCAGCTTTCCGAAGCTGACCGGGCTTCGCGCTATTCCAGCATTTTCGAGCCTTACCACGCGGCAATTGCGAAGCTCCTGCAAGATCGCGACGCGGCGGGATTGAATACGACGATCGTGTCGCTCCACAGCTTCACGCCCAGCTTGGCGGGCAGCGCAAGGCCATGGACTATCGGGGTCTTGCACGATGCCGGCAATACGCGGTTCGCGGTGGCGCTGCTCCGCGTCCTGCGTGACCGCGAAGGCGAAAAGATCGGCGACAACGCTCCCTATCGCATGGACGCTACCGACTACACCGTGCCGCGCCACGCCTATCCTGATCGCCCTTATGCGGAACTCGAAGTCAGGCAGGATCTGCTCGCATCGCCGGCAGGGCGCCAGGCCATTGCCGACCTGCTGGCGGATGCATTGCAGACGGCCAACGCAGCAATCGCGATCTAGCCAACCGGGATTACATCGACCGCGACGTCCATCGTCTGCCCGCCGCCGCCGTGAAAGACGCCATCGAGCGGTGCCACGTCGGAATAGTCGCGGCCCATCGCCGTGAAGATGTGGTCGGTGCCCGCCAGGATGTTGTTCGTGGGATCGAAACCGACCCACCCGAGTTCGGCGCCGCACCACAGGCTCGCCCAGGCGTGCGTCGCGTCGGCACCGACGAGCCGCGGCTTGCCGGCGGGCGGCCGGGTCCGCAGATAACCGCTGACGTAAGCTGCGGGGATGCCCTGCGCGCGGGCCGCGACGATCATGATCTGCGCGAAATCCTGGCAGACGCCGTGGCGCTGGCGAAAGGCCTCGACCGGCGGGGTATCCGTCTTGGTTGCCTTGCTGTCGTAGCGGAATTCGGCGTGGATCGCCGCCATCAGTGCCTCGCCCGCCGCGAGCACCGAAGTCCGGTCGTCGAAGAAGTCTTTCGCCCAATCGCCGATCTCTGGCACGGTCCCAGCCATCGGCGAGGCGTAGAGATAGGAGGCGGGGCTTGCCGCGGAGAGATCCCGTTTGGCGAGCGCAAGCTCCCTGACCTGCGCGACCGTGGACCGGGGCGCAGTCTCGAAGCTGGCTGGCGGCGGCAGGACCTCGACCGTAAACCGGCTCTCGATGGTGAGCCGAGCGATCGGATCCTTCAGCGTCAGCCGGCTGCGGTTGACTATGTACGGTCCGGGCTCGTCCTGGACGGTCCAGGGCAGCGGGTCGATCGTCAGGAAATAGTCGCGCAGTATCTGGCTCGGCCAGACAGCGGGCTTGAGACGCAGGTTGAAGCGGGCGAGGCGCACGATCGACGCGTAGCGCACCGTAGTAAGGTGTCGGACATCATAAATCATGCCAGGAAGCTGTCCTGCACGCTTGTTTCCGGCTTTTCGTACTGCAGGAAATACCGTGCCGAAATCGCCTCCGACAGCGCCAACAAGCGGGTTTCGATTTCCTGGAGCTCAGCGTCTCCAACGGCATCGACTGTAAGGTTTTGCAACGAGGCCAAGATCGCCCGGGCATCGAGGAGTGACCGCTCGGGAAGATTGTCGTCACCCAGAACCGGCAACGCACCGATATGCGCTACGATTGTCAGGAGCTGGAAGATGAGCGACCGCGGATTTTCAGGGTCCAGCATGATAAGGTCGCGCACCGCATCGCGGACCGGTCCGGTCAGATAGCGGGAGCGATATGTAATCTGGCAGTCGCATAGATCCAGCAGCACGTTCAAAGCGTCGGTCTGATCGTTCGCGCCGCTCAATTCCCGCGTTACCTGGCAGATCGACAAGGCACGCTCGATGCGCCGCCCTAGGTCCAGGAAGCGCCAGGCCGACCCGCGGATCATGTCTTCGGCAATCAGCCCGGACAGCGCACTGAAGCGTTCGATCAACTGCCTTGCGGTTCTGAGCAGCGCTTGTGCGCCGACGGGCGCTGTCGCCGAGACCGGCCGGCTGACGATGCGCCAGAAATCCGGGGCGAGCCGGTCGCGCAAGCTGAGACCTGCGGTCTGGCTGTTATGAATCAGCGTCGCCACGCCGCCACTCAACTTGGCCTCGGTCAAGGCGCTGGCGCAGATGCGCTCGCTTGGCAGCTTGGCCGCTTCCGTGTCGATCGCGCCCCACCGCTTGAGCAGGTTGACCAACATCTGGCGCACTTCAGGGTTTCGCCCGGTCGCGGCATCGACATCTATCGCGCTACCCAGGATGGCCCGGACGACCCGCACCGTCATTTCAGCGCGCTCGCAATAGCGCCCAAACCAATAGAGATTGTCGGCCGCCTGGCTCGCCAGGATGCCTCCGCCCCGCCGAATTTTAGGCGCTTCGCCGAGCGCCGTCATCTCGTAGTTCTGCTGCGGAAGGTTATCGACCACGCAGACATCGGCGGAAAGGTCACCTTCGCCCATCAGTGAGTTCAGGAGCGCTCCGGACGAGGACAACCGCGCGAAGCCGCCAGGCATGACCTGCCACTCGCCGTTCGCGCCGCGCGCGACGAAGGCCCGAAGCGTAAATGGTCGTGGTACCATCTGATCCCCGATCATCGCGGGAGTCGTCGACAGGCGGACGATTTCCTGGCCGCAGAAGTCCATTGGCCGGCGGTGCATCGCCTCCATCAAGGTGTCACGCTCCGCATCGGCCAAGTCGGCCCCCGCGATCGGCCCAGACCGCGGCGCGTCGGCAGGGTGGCCGAAGGCGGAAACGATCACCATTTCCTTCAACCTGTCGGCGACGATCCGCGCCTCGCCTGGCTGCCCGCACCACCAGGTGGCAACATTGGGCAGTATCGGCTCTTGCCCCAGCACCGTCCGAAACAGGCGAGGCAGGAATGCTGCAAAAGCGGCGGATTCCAGCACTTCGACCCCCGGACAATTGGCGATCTCCAATCCTCCGCTGGCCCAGGCTTCGAAAAGATCCGGAACGCCCAGCGCGGAGTGGGAATCGAAGGTCAGCGGATCGAGCGCATTGGTATCGATCCACCGCCACACCGCATCGATCCGTTTCGGCCCCGCGATCGTGCGAACGTAAAGCCGCTTGTCGTCGACCGTCAGATCCCTCCCCTCGACCAGCGGGAAGCCGAGATAGCGGGCGAGATGTGCCTGCTCCGGATAGGACTGGTTGAACCGTCCCGGCGTCATTAGAGCGATGCGAGGCTGGTCACGGGGACTGTCCTTGGCAATGCCTTCCCTAAGCTGGGCAAAAAATCCCGCCAGGCGCCTGGTATTGATGTCCGAAAGTAACCCGCCGGTGCTCCGCGAAATGGCCAGCCGGTTCTCGAGAGCATAGCCGATGCCCGTCGCCAGGCGCACGCGGTCACTCAAAACGCGCCATTGCCCCTTGGGCCCGCGGGCCAGATCTACCGCATAAACGTCGAGATAGTGGCTGCCCCTCGGCCGGGTGCCGATCATCTCGCGGGCGAAGTAGTTGCTGCCCGTGACCACCGCTGCGGGCAGATGTCCGTCGCGGATCAGCTGCTGCGGGCCGTAGATATCCGCTGCGACCTGCTCCAGCAAAGTCGCGCGCTGGATCAGCCCGCGCTCGATCTCGCTCCATTCCGCGGCACCGATGATCAGCGGCATCGGCGTGAGTGGCCAGGTCCGCTCGTTCTCGTCTCCGGTCATGCGGAAAGTCATGCCCAGATCCTGGATCTGCCGGGCCACCTGCTCGTTCAACGTGGCACCGCCGTCGCCCGAAAGCGCTGCGAGGCCATCGGCCATCGTCATCCATTTTTCCGCGACTTGCGCGGGCGCGTGGCGATAAAGATCACCCGCGTCGACATCGACCGGATAGTCCCGCAGCCAGTTCGTCGCAGCGGGAGCGGAGGCGAGGCTCGCGTTCAGGATCCTATCCTGCTCGCGCGGGGCGCCGAAGATCGAGCGTCATTGGAAACTCCCCTGTCAGTTCCTCCGGCGGCATGGCCTGAGGTCCAGGCGAATGGCCGTTCTCCTGGAACCGCGCCTTACGCCGCGATTCCGCCTCATAGCCATTAACCGGAACGTCATCATAGGAGCGCCCCCCGGGATGCGCGACATGATAGACGCAGCCGCCCAGCGAGCGGTTGTTCCAGCTGTCGAGGATATCGAAGGTCAGCGGGGCGTGAGCCGGCATCATCGGATGCAGACAGTTGGCCGGTGCCCAAGCCTTGTAGCGCACCCCGCCGACGCCTTCGCCCCCCTTGCCGGTCGGGGTCATGGGCACGCGCCGGCCGTTGCAGGCGATAATGTGGCGGCCCGGGATCAGTCCGGTCGCACGGACCTGCAGGCGTTCGGTCGAGCTATCGACATAGCGCACGGTACCGCCGATCGCGCCCGTTTCTCCAAGCACGTTCCACGGCTCCAGCGCATGGCTGATCTCCAGCGTGACTCCGCCCCCCTCGACCTCCCCATGGACCGGAAAGCGAAACTGTCGCTGCGCCTCGAACCAATTGGGATCGAAATCGTAGCCCGCCTCGCGCAGGTCATTCAGCACGTCGAGGAAATCGGCCCAGACCCAATGCGGCAACAGGAAGCGGTCGTGCAATACGGTGCCCCAGCGGATCAGCGCGCCGTCGAGCGGTTCCTTCCAGAACTAGGCGGTGAGCGCGCGGATCAGGAGCTGCTGGGCCAGCGACATCTTCGCCTCCGGCGGCATCTCGAAGCCGCGAAACTCGACCAGGCCGAGCCGGCCGGTCGGGCCATCGGGCGAGAACAGCTTGTCGATGCATATCTCGGTGCGGTGGGTGTTGCCGGTGACATCGACCAGCAGGTTGCGAAACAGCCGGTCGACCACCCAGGGCGCGGGTTTGGTCCCCGGCGGCGGCACCTGGGCGAGGGCGACTTCGAGTTCGAAAATCGAATCGTGCCGCGCTTCGTCGATGCGCGGCGCCTGGCTGGTCGGGCCAATGAACATGCCCGAGAACAGGTAGCTGAGCGCCGGATGGCGCTGCCAGTAGATCACCAGGCTTTTGAGCAGGTCAGGGCGGCGAATGAAGGGCGAATCGAGCAGGCTCGCACCACCGAGCACGATGTGGTTGCCTCCGCCGGTGCCGACCGAACGTCCGTCGACCATGAACTTGTCGGCCGTGAGGCCGATGTCTCGGGCCGCGTCATAAAGCGTCTCGGTGATCTCGACCGCCTCGCGCCAGCTTTGCGCCGGGTGAATGTTGACCTCGATGACCCCGGGATCGGGGGTAATCTTGAGCACTACGAGTCGCGGATCAGGCGGCGGCGGATAGCCCTCGATCCGCACCGGCGTCCCCCGCTCCTCCGCGACCTTCTCGATCGCGGCGATCAGCTCGAGAAAGTCCTCGAGCGCTTCGACCGGCGGGATGAACACCGAGAGATATCCTTCGCGCGGCTCGATCGTGATCGCGGTGCGCACCGCGCCCTCGATGATCTTCTGCTCGACCCGTTCCTGCTGCGCGCCTTCGGCAGCCTGGACGCGCTGGCTGCGCTGTTCGGCGGTCTCGCGCTCGGCCGGCGCGGCGGCATCGCGCACCTGGAAACCCTGTTCGGTGCCCTGCGAACGGTAATCGGCAAGCGGCTCGCGCGGGTCGGCGGTGTCGCGCGGATGGATGTAGGGGTATTCGGACGGCGGGACGTAAGGCAGCGAGCCCAGCGGCAGGCGATAACCGAGCGCACTGTCACCCGGCACCGCGAACAGCGCGCCACGCCGGACCTGCCACTTCTCGCTTTTCCACCGGGCATGCTTGGCGGCAGCGGCATTCCAGCGCTGGACCGGCAGGACGTAGCCGACCGGCTTGGTCAGACCGCGCTCGAAGGTACGCATGAACCGCGCACGTTCTTCGGGATCGTCGAGCTTCGGATCGGTCGGTGGGGTGTTCTCGGGAAGCTCCGCCTCCTTGACGATCCAGCTGACCGCGTCCTCGAAGACCGGATTGACGAATTCGGTCTCGAGACCGAGCTGCGCCGCCGTATCGTTCAAAAATCCATGGGCGACCTCGGCATCGAGCACGGCCGGGGCTGCCGTCGTCTTCGGCGGCTCACCGAAGATCAGCGAGGAGTCCCGCCAGATCGGAACCCCATCCTTGCGCCAATAAATCGAATAGCCCCAGCGCGGCAGGCTTTCGCCCGGGTACCACTTGCCCTGGCCGTGATGCAGCAGCGAGCCTGGAGCGAACTTACCGCGCAGCAGGCGGATGAGCTTGTCGGCATAGGCGGCCTTGGTCGGGCCCACCGCGTCTGCGTTCCACTCGGGTGCTTCGAAGTCGCTGTCGGCGATGAAGGTCGGCTCGCCCCCCAATGTGAGCCTTACGTCGCCGGCTTCGAGATCCGCATCGACCTTGTCGCCCAGCGCCAGCAGCGCATCCCAGCGCTGGTCGGTGAACGGCTTGGTGATCCGCACCGCTTCGGCGATCCGCGAGACGCTCATTTCGAAATGGAAGTCGACGATGGCGGGCTCCGCCATGCCGCTGATCGGCGCGGCCGAGCGGTAGTGCGGCGTGGCCGCCAGCGGGATGTGTCCTTCGCCGGCGAACAGCCCTGAGGTCGGGTCCAGCCCGACCCAGCCCGCTCCGGGTAAATAGACTTCGGTCCAGGCGTGCAGGTCCGTGAAATCCTCCTGCGGCCCTTTCGGTCCTTCGCGCGCTTCAACGTCCGCTTTGATCTGGATCAGATAGCCCGACACGAAGCGGGCCGCATAGCCCAGCCGGCGCAGCAGCTGGACCTGAAGCCATGTGCTGTCGCGGCACGAGCCGGTGCCCAGCTCCAGCGTCTCCTCGGGCCGCTGCACACCGGACTCCATACGGATGACATAGCCAATCCGCTGTTCCAGGGTCGCATTTAGGCCGACGAGGAAATCGATCGTACGGCCGCTGGCGTTTTCAAACTGCGTGACCAGCGCCTCGAATAACGGGCCCTGCTCCTCCACCTCGAAATAGGCGGACAGATCCTCCAGAAGGGACCCGTCATACTGGAACGGCACCGCCTCGGCATAAGGGTCGACGAAGAAGTCGAATGGGTTGATGACTGCCAGTTCTGCGAGCAGGTCGACCTCGATCGAGAAATGATCGACCGGCTCGGGAAAGACCACGCGCGCCTGCCAGTTTCCGTGCGGATCCTGCTGCCAGTTCAGGAAATGGTTGGGGGGACTGATTTTTAAAGAGTAGTTGGGCACCTTCGTCCGACTGTGCGACGCGGGCCGAAGTCTGACGACCTGAGGGCCAACATTGATTGGCCTGTCGTAGCGATAGCTGGTGAGGTGATGCAGCGCTGCCTTGATCATAACAGCAGGTTTGCGACAATCGATGCCGCACCGCAACAACGATTAATCTGCGAACGGCGTAAGCGATGATCAACAGCCCGCCAACGTAGCGCTGTTCGTCCGCCTGTCCCGCTGGCAGCCGCTGCGGTAGATTGCTGCGAACGGGACATCGATGGCGATAGCGAACCGCTTGAAGGACCGGCGACCTTCGGAAGTTCGGCCGGGTTGTTAAACGTCCGTGATGAAGGCGGAAACCGACGTTTTGACGCAATCATCGCCGCCCTCTACGTAACTCGCTATGGCCGAAGATATTCCCGCACCCCACATGTTCGAACGTAAGCATGCACGCCTTGATGCGGATCAGCAGGACATGGGCCAGTCGAGGCTCAACCGCCGATGACCCGCATCGGCAAGCCTTCGGCGGTCGTCATCGGTGCCTCCGGCGGGATAGGCCGTGCCATCGAGGCCGCGCTGATCGATGAAGCTGCATTCGACGTCGTGCACGGATTGGCGAGATCGCGGTCCGGAGCACAACACATCGATTTGCTTGACGAAGGGAGTATCGCCGCCGCAGCCGCCGTTGTCGGCAACGGCCCGCCCCCAACTTTGGTGATCATCGCAACGGGTCTCCTTCACGATGGAGGCCGGGGACCCGAAAAGACGTTACGCAATTTGGACCCCGCTTGGCTCGCGAAGCTCTATGCGGTGAATGCCATCGGTCCCGCACTCGTGGCGAAACATTTTCTCCCTGTCATGCCGATCATTGGGCGAACGGTTTTCGCGGCACTGTCAGCGCGCGTGGGCTCGATCAGCGATAATGGGCTCGGCGGCTGGTATGGGTATCGGGCCTCCAAGGCGGGGCTAAACATGCTAATAAAAAATCTCGCCATCGAGGAAAGCCGCCGAAATAAGCGAGCGATCGTCGTCGGGCTCCATCCCGGCACGGTCGATACCGAACTGTCCCGGCCGTTCCAGAATAACGTCCAGCCCGGCCGGCTGTTCGCTCCCGACCGTGCCGCGCTTCAACTGCTTGATGTAATCGAGGGTCTCAATGTGTCTGACAGCGGAAAGCTGATCGATTACGAAGGCGCAGAAATCGCATTCTAAAATGCCCCATTCGTCGCCCTTACATATCGATCGCCCCCACCCAGCGGTCCCGCCTGACTGTTAGTGCCTTGGTGCTTTGAAGCCCACGGTTTCTCATCCGGCTGACACCACCTTTTTACAGCGCTAGCGCCCATGAAACACCCTTAGCAATTCGGTGAGCGAACTTACGGAAAGTTTGCGCATGATGTTGGCGCGGTGAAATTCGATTGTTCGTGAACTGACGTTCAGGGTCCGGCCGATCCCCTTGTTCGAACCACCGGCGACCAGCTCGCGCAGCACCTCGTTCTCGCGCACGGTTAGAAGTTTGAGATGCGGGCTCGATGGCGCGGTGCTAGCTCCCGACCATTGGGGGTAAACCTCACAAATGTAACCAATGACCCATGCGGACCGGCTGCGCATTTCAGTCAAAACCGCACCAACGACCGGCGATAGTGAAGGCGCGGACCCGGCATCCAGCCGAAAAACGCCATACCATCTTCCGTGCCGAGCCAGGTCTTGGCTGACATCCGCTGGAGTACCGTCGAGTTCCAAAAGCCGCTGCAAGATCAGCCGCAGCTGAACCTCCCCGGCAGCAGGAAATAACGCGGCCAAGGCCGGATTGACCAACGTCGCATTTCCCTCCGCCGTGAATACGCCGATCGCAGTCGACATCCGGGACGCGAGCAACGGGTCGAGCGACCCGGTTCCATAGTCGATCTCGAACGCACTTTCTGATTGTTGATCAAAATGTTGCACGTCGCAGGTTCTCCTAGTCGGCTATCGGCCGGTGGAGCGCGCGCTGCGTCGCCTACCACCTAGGAATGATACGAGTATGCGGTGCCTGCGGATGCACGTAGGTCGATATTTGTTCGGGAGGGCCCCACAGGGAAGCCGAACTTCATGATTTCATCCTACCAAAATGCGCTCACCGGCGTGCGTTCGAACCGTCTGGCGAAATCCTATCTTCGCCTTGGCACTGCCGCTGCCGGCGTGCTGGCTGTGGGCGACACGGCATTGACGTTGAATGGGGCTGCCGGATCGCGGATTACCACCTCCGATCCCGGCTCCTACGGCGTCTTGCTGAGCACAACTACTGCACCAGTTAGCTCGACGACCGGGATCATCCGCACGACCGGGGCGAATGCGATCGGCGTGACGCTGTCAGCGGATACTGGTACCGCTACGATCGTCGGCCGCGACACGATGACGACCGGCGCTGGGGCAATAGGTCTGAGCGCCTTCACCGGTAGCGGAGCAGTCACGATCACTTCGGGAACGGTGGTCACGACGGGTGCCAATGCCAACGCCGTCGACGGCCAGGGCAATGCCGGAGCCAACATCACGATCAACGGCGGAACAATCAGCACACAAGGGACGGGCTCGATCGGCGTCAATGCGCAGACGACCGGCGCGGGCACCGCTCGCGTCCTCGGTGGTTCGGTTACGACTTCCGGCACCAATGCTTACGGCGTGGTGGTCAGGACCACCAGCGGCGCAGCTACGGCAACGCCAGTCAGCGTTACAACGACTGGCGGCGGTGCGGATGCGATGCGCATCACCGCGCAGAACGGCACCGCCGAGGCCGGCGCCACGACGATCGCCACGACCGGCGCCAATGCGCGCGGCATCGTGATCACCGGCGCGCAAGGCGCAACGGTCAATTATGGTTCAATCACGACGACCGGTGCCGGCAGCACTGGCATTCTCGTGCCACAGGGCGTGATGTTCTTTGGGCCAGTGACGACGACGACTGCCACCATTACCGGAACCGGCCCTGTCTCGACGACTGGCGCGGGAGCCGATGGAATCAGTGTAGCGACTGCCGGCAATCTCACGGTCAACGCCCGCACTGTCAGCGCCACGGGCCTCGGCAGCCGCGGCATTGTCGCCACGTCCACGGCGGGCGCGGTCAACGTGACTTCGACTGGCGTCGTCGCGAACGGCAATGCGGTTACCGCGACCAACTCCGGCGGCGCGGCCAGCGTTGTCTTGAGCGGCACCAACAATTCGGTGACCGGCAGCGGTGCGGTCGTCACGGGCAGCAGTTCGGCGGCCCTCACCCTGAACGGCGGCACCCTGAATGGCGCGGTCAACGGCGCGACGCTCACCTCGGTGACGGGCTCGACCGTGACCAACACGGGCACGATCACCGGCACCAACGCGGCGCTCGTGGTGAACGGCGGCGCGGCGACGGTCAACAACAACGCGGGCGGGACGATCACCGGCCGCATTCTGTTGACCGGCAATGCCGATACGGTCGCCAATGCCGGCACGTTCAATGCCAGCGGGCTGACCGTGACCGATCTCGGCGCCGGGGCGGACACGTTCAATAACAGCGGAACGTTCAATGCCACTGCGGCTTCGATCGACTTCGGTCTTGGCACCGACGTGTTCAACAACACCGGCACCCTCAACGTCCGGCCGGGCACGCTCGTTGCGGGCGCTTTTACGGCGACCGGCCTCGAAGCGTTCAACAATACCGGTGGCCTGATCGACCTGCGCAATGCTCACACTGGCGATATCCTGGCGCTGCCAGGCACTTACATCGGTAGCGGCAATGCCCGGCTGGCTATCGACGTCGGCCTGAACACCGCGCCAACGACCAGCGATTTGCTCGTCATCGGCGGCGCGGCGACCGGTTCCACGGCGGTGACGATCAACCGGCTCGGCACCCCGGCGATCCTCAGCACGGCCGCTGGCACCACCTTCGTCGATGCCGGCGTGGGAACGAGCGCCGGTGCCTTCGTCATCGCTCCGACCAGCCAGTTCGACGGCGTGATCCAGTATGGAGTGGTCTTCAATCCGCTGACCAACGACTTCGCCCTGGTCTCCGCTCCAAGCGCCGCCGCTTACCGCACGGCGCTGTTCGGTGACGGTGTGCGCAACCTCTGGCTCCAGTCGGGCGACGCCTGGTCCGCGCATATGCGCGAACTGCGTGACAACATCGCCGCGAACGGTCCTGGCGGTGCGGGTG
>JBDSOM010000137.1:0-8598 GCA_039914785.1 Novosphingobium sp. | reverse complement strand
GCCGATCTCCACCTGAAGCGCGACCCGCTGATGACCCAGGAGCGGGCTGAGATGCATGTCCGCCGGCTTGAGGCTATGCGGCGGCTGATAGGTATCGGCGCCGGAATTCACCACCTCGCGACGTCTCGGGAACACCGGCCACCTCGAAATTGCCGTGTTTGCCGAACCCGCCGGCCGTCGCAGCCAAGATTGTCGGTCGACAGGGCGCCGGCGTGCCTTCGTCATGGGGTTGAACAGGGGGTATCCGCCGGACGGTGCGACAGGCCTGGAGCGCCTCGGCGCTCGGTTCGAAGGAGCGAAGTCGTGCTTAATCACATCAGGGTGCTAACGGTGTGACCGGGAGTGACCGTCACCTGACCTGTGCGCAGCGAGGGGGGCGGGTGTCCGCTTCCCCCTCGCTGCCTATTGATAGATCGGCATATGAGGGTAAGGAATGCGCTCTCGTCGTCGAACTGCTCGGCACCGTCGCTTTGAGGTCTTTCAACTTCCTGGCGGATATTGCTAACGCTTGCGCGCCAGACGGGACTCGCACTCCGACTTGATACAAGACCTCTTCAGGTCCATATCTTTGTCTATGACGCCACCCGCATCATTGACCTTCGCATTGGCGGCAGTTTCGCTCGCGATCGGCGCGACCTCGCCGCTCGCCGCGCAGTCGGCCGACCCGCAGCCGCGAATCGTCGAGGTGCCGGGACACGGCCCCGTCTATATCCAACCCGTGCCGACGACCGATACGCGCTCGCAAGCACGCATCGTCAACGTGCCGGGATACGGCAATGTCTATGTGGTACCTGTCCGGCCCAAGGACACGCGGACCCCGAAGCAACGTTGCGTCGAGGAGGAAACTGCGAACGAAGGCGGTTCCCCCTCCCCGCTCGCGCGAGGCGCCATTGAGCTGAAATGTAGCCAGCGCTGAGCCAGCGGCCCTATGCAGGTTTCGCGGGTTCACACGCGACGAGATTGAGGGCACTGTGCGCGCATGACGGCGGTGCCGTCTTGGATCATTGCCCCTGGTGCGATTGCGCAGCGTGAACCTGGATCAAGGTGACGACACGAGGCCGAGGCGATGCAGCCCATCGCCGATTGGCAAAGTTGTAGGCGGTCAGGCAGTCTCGGACATGCCGACGCAACTCGTTGCCCGAGGCCTAGAGCCCTTGGCGATTGTCGGTGTTTAGCCCTGCTGCCTCAAGATTACCGCGCCAGCCTTCCGGGGGAGATTGGCCGGAGTAAAGTTCAGCTTCCACCGCTAGTGCGAGCTTACATCCCTAAGATCCGCAAGGTCTGATCTCGCCGCGAGATCATCGCGGCCTCCTTAGACGGTATACCACCGCGTGTGGCGATCTGGGCGACAGAGGTCAGCCAATGATTTTTCCAACCCCGTAGGTCACCAAAACCATCGAGATTTACTGGAATCCGAACGGCAGGGAGATATGTGAGTGAGCGGCAGTCACGCACGTCGCAAGGGCGCAGAAATCCTGCTTCGAACCCGACGCCTGGAAAATCTGGGGGCTACATTGGGGGCTTCCCAGGATTTTGCTATTGTAACTTTTTGATAAGCCTCAATTATTTAACGCGTACTTTGGGATTCCCGCTACCGCTCCAACTTCCGCCAGCGATAATCGATGCGGCCTAGGCGATTCGGCCTTTTCGGGAGGCGCAAAAAAGTGTCGAGGGCCGACACGGGGGCGGCCCTCGACGATTTGCGCTTAACCTCGCCGGGCGGACTAGGGGGGAGTCTCCAGCGTTGTTATCAGATCAACGGGTGACGCGCCGGGTTGTTCCCTGGCGGTAGTTCGCGGCCGTCGTTGCTGGGCCAAGCCGCCGTCGCATACGAAAAAGGGCGGGCCGCTGGCCCGCCCTTTTCCTGTGTTCGTGCGAACGGTTCAGCGCGCGCGGGGCGCGTCTCGCGAGGCGTTCGCGGGCAGGCCGCCGAGCTGGCCGACGAGCTTGGTATAAGCGTCGAGATAAGCCAGCACGATGATCTGGCCGATCGCCGTATCCTGATAGCCACCGCCGGCTGCGCCGCCGAAGGCGCCGCCCGAGAAGACGCCGCCGCCGGCACCGAAGCTGACGTCCGACTTGCGGGCATAGCCTTCGACCAGCGCGGTCTCTTCGGTGGTGCGGGCGTTGACCACCGACAGGGTCACGTTGGCTTCACCCTTCTTGACGTTGATGCTGCCGGCCAGCGCGCCGACCGTGCGGCCGAAGCCGCCGAAGGCGCCGCCGATGCCGCCCAGCAGGGCACCGGCTCCGCCGCCGCCCGAGTTGCGGTTCGCCGAGACGATGTCGGGCTCGAGGAAGTAGTCGGCGGTGCGCACTTGCGCGCGGCCGACGTTGGAGCCCGACTGCAGCTCGCCGTTATCGGCGAGCGCGCGTTCCATCGCACGGCTCTGCATCGAACGGCCGCGGTTGACCATGGTGAAGCAGCCCGAGCGCGCGATGAAGACCTTCAGGATAGCCTCGGGGCTGCCGAGGTTGAATTCACGCCACCACTGCTTCTCTGGCTCGACCACGGCGATCGTGCCGAGGTTGCGCGAGCAGACCGGGATGTCCTGCGTGCCGCGCGACTGGGCCTGACGGCCCGACGAACCGCGATCCGCGGCGAAGGCAGTCGAACTGCCGGCGATAAGAGCGAACGCGATCGCGCCGCTGACGAAATTCTTCATTAGAAAACTCCCCAAGACACAAACGAGCCGGCCTGCTTGGCCTGACTGTCCGGTGCGACCCCAACCCGGGTTTCTTAGCGCGTAATGCCACATAGGGAAATGGCGAAATGTCCGCGCTTTAGAGTCTGATCCACTGGCGCGGAGATGGCTGGTGCCGCGTCTGCTTCAACCGCGCCGAAAACGAGTCTAGACCGCCCGATTGTCGATCAGCCGAGCCGTGCCGATCCGCGCCGCGACGAGGAGGCGCGCCGGCCGTTCGCCGAGCGCGGCGAGGGGGGCCAGCGTTTCGGCATCGGCGATGTGGGTATAGTCCACGCTGGCGAAGCCGCCGTCCAGCAATGTGGTAGTCAGGGCTGTGAGCGCGGCCGCAATCGTCCCGCCGCCGCGGACTTGATGGATCGCCTCGCTCATCGCGCGGGGCAAAGTGGCCGCCGCAGCGCGTTCGGACGCGGTCAGATAGGCGTTGCGCGAGCTCATCGCGAGGCCATCGGCCTCGCGAACCGTCGGGACGCCGATGATCTGCGCCGCCCGGGGGCGCCAGAGGTCGAGGTCGCCCGCCATGCGGCGGATCACGGCGAGTTGTTGCCAATCCTTTTCGCCGAACAGCGCGATATCGGGCTGGACCTGGTTGAACAGCTTGCACACGACCGTTGCGACGCCGTCGAAATGGCCCGGCCGGGCTTCGCCGCACAGCCGCTCGCTAACCCCGGACACGGAGACGGTGGTCGCGTAGCCGTCGGGATACATCGTCGCGACGTCGGGTGCCCAGACCAGCGCAACCCCTTCCGCCTCGAGCAGCGCGATGTCCTGTGCCAGCGGGCGCGGATAGGCGGCAAGGTCCTCGCCTGCGCCGAACTGACGGGGGTTCACGAAGATCGATACCGCGACATGGCCAGCGCGGATCTTTGCCTCGCGCACCAACGTCAGGTGCCCTTCGTGCAGCGCCCCCATCGTCGGGACCAGCGCGACCGTGCCCCGGCCGCCATCGGCCCGGCGCAAGGCGTCCACCGCAATTCGCAGTGGATCAATCCGATTGATGATTTGCACGCGCCATGCCCCTTAGCCTAAGACGGTCTCGCCGATTTGGCCCCTGCCTAGCGCCGCGCCGGGCTCGCCAGCAACCGTTCTTCTTCGCTTGAAAGTTCGCCTGTGCCGCCAACGCCTGCCCCGCACCGCATCGTCTTCGCCAACGAGAAAGGCGGCACCGGCAAGTCGACCACCGCCGTGCACGTGGCGATCGCGCTGGCTTACCAGGGGGCCAAAGTCGGGGCGATCGATCTCGATCCACGCCAACGCACACTGCACCGATACCTGGAGAACCGCACGGAGACCGAGCGCCGCCGCAATATCACGCTGCCCGGCGCGCGGTTCGAAGTGTTCAATGGCGCCACGATCGACGAGCTGGAGGCGCTCTGCGCACAAGTCGGCGAGGGCATGGATTTCCTGATCTTCGACACCCCCGGCCGCGACGACGAGTTCGCCCGCCACGCGGCGACAGGCGCTGATACCCTCGTCACCCCGCTCAACGACAGCTTCGTCGATTTCGACCTGATCGGCCAGGTCGATGCCGAAACCTTCAAGGTGCGCCGCCTGTCGTTTTACGCCGAGTTGATCTGGGAAGCCCGCAAGCGCCGGGCGATGGCCACGATCCAGGAGCGCAACGAGAAGGGCATGGGGCGCGAGATGGATTGGGTCGTGGTCCGCAACCGCATCCACCACATCGAGGCGCGCAACCAGAAGCGGATCGACCAGGCGTTGACCGAACTGTCCAAGCGCGTCGGTTTCCGCATCGCCAACGGGCTGTCGGAGCGGGTGATCTATCGTGAGCTGTTCCCCTCGGGCCTGACGCTGCTCGACAAGGGGCACCTGGGCGAACTCGGCACCAGCCACCTCGTCGCGCGGCAGGAAATGCGCGCGCTGCTGGCCGGGCTCAATCTGCCGCTGCCGCGCCGGGCCGGCGACGCCCCCGAGGCGGAAATGGCCTTCACCGCCCACGGCTAAGCCCCCATAAGGCTTGGTGTACGCCGCGGCGGACTTGACCCACCGGCGGCAGGACTGGATTCGAACGATGACGAAGTTGATCCTGCTGGCAGCCGTCGCGGCCTTGGGCTGCAAGATGGTGTTCGGGCGCTGGCCCTGGGAACTGTTCGCCCAGTCCGCCCGTTCGGGCGAGATCAGGCGGGCTCAGACGCTGCTCGGCTTGTCTCGTTCGGCCACCAGGGATCAGGTGATCGAAGCGCATCGGCGGTTGGTGACGCAAGTCCATCCGGACCGCGGCGGGTCGGCCGAGCTGGTGCACGAGGCCAATGCCGCGCGCGACCTGCTGCTCGATCAGTCAGGCCGCAGACTTTCGGAGAAACCATGACTCACCAGTTCCATTCCACCGTCCTGCGCGAATACGACATTCGCGGGATTATCGGCGAAACGCTCGGTCCCGACGATGCGCGCGCGATCGGCCGCGGCTTTGCGACGCTGCTGCGGCAGGAGCTCGGGCTTCCCCAGGAGGACGGCGCAGGCGTGCAGAATGGTGCCAAGCGGATCAAGGTGGCGGTCGGCTACGATGGCCGGATCAGCTCGCCCCTACTCGAACATGCGTTGGTCGAAGGGCTGAACGCCAGCGGTGTCGATGTCGTGCGGATCGGGCTCAGCGCGACGCCGATGCTCTATTACGCAGAGGCCTCAGCCGAAGACGTGCAGGGCGGCATACAGATAACCGGCAGCCATAACCCCGCCAATTACAACGGCTTCAAGCTGGTGATCCAGGGTCGCCCGTTTTTCGGCGCGGACATTCAGGAACTGGGCCGGCTGGCCCGCGAAGGCGGCTGGCTCAGCGGGGTCGGGACGAGCGAGCGCCGCGAAGTGCAGGCGGCTTATGTCGAGCGCCTTCTGACTGGCCTCGCCGGTGTCTCCGGCAAGATGCTGAGCGCGCTGCGGATCGGCTGGGATGCGGGCAACGGCGCCGCCGGGCCCGTGCTCGAGGATCTCGCCGCAAAGCTGCCGGGTGAGCACCACTTGCTGTTCACCGAGGTCGACGGAAATTTCCCGAATCATCACCCCGACCCCACCGAAGAGAAGAATCTCGCCGACCTGAAGGCGCTCGTCGTCGAGAAGCAGCTCGATTTTGGGGTGGCGTTCGATGGCGACGGGGACCGGATCGGCGCGATCGACGGGCAGGGCCGGGTGATCTGGGGCGACCAGCTGCTGATGATCTACGCTGAAGACCTGCTGCGCTTGGAGCCCGGGTCGATGATCATCGCCGACGTGAAGGCCTCGCGCGCGCTGTTCGACCGCGTTGCAGAGCTCGGTGGCAAGCCGTTGATGTGGAAGACCGGGCACAGCCTGATCAAATCCAAAATGAAGGAAACCGGCGCGCCCCTGGCCGGCGAGATGAGCGGCCATGTGTTCTTCGCCCACCAGTATTACGGCTTCGACGACGCCCTGTACGCGGCCATCCGCCTGATCGCCGCCTCGGCGCGACTGGGCAAATCGGTGACGCAGCTGCGCGGCGAGATGAAGCCGCTGGTCAACACGCCGGAGCTGCGCTTCCAGGTCGACGAGAGCCGCAAGTTCGCGGTGATCGACGAGGTCAAGCAGCGGCTTGCCGGCTCCGCGGCCAACGCCGACGTCCAGGTCGATTCGACCGACGGCGTCCGTGTTTCGACGCCCGATGGGTGGTGGCTGCTGCGCGCCTCGAACACTCAGGACGTCCTGGTCGCCCGGGCCGAAAGCTCGGACCAGGCGGGGCTCGACCGGCTGATGGCCCAAATTGATGCCCAGCTGGCGGCGTCCGGGCTGGAGCGCGGGCCCCAAGCCGGGCACTGAGCTTCCCCGCGCAATGAGCGCCCTCATCCCCGACGAGTCGGCGGTACCCGCCGAGATCGCGGGGTGGTTCACGGGGCGTGGGTGGACGGTCCGGCGGCATCAGCACGATATGCTCGCAGCCGCCGATGCCGGGCGGGATGCCCTGCTGGTCGCCGATACGGGGGCGGGCAAGACGTTGGCGGGGTTCTTGCCGACCTTGGCCGATTTCACGCCGTCGCGCTTGGGTGTGGCCTTGCCGCCCGATGGCCTGCACACGCTCTACGTGTCGCCGCTCAAGGCGCTCGCGCATGACGTCCAGCGCAATCTGCTGACGCCGATCGCGGAGATCGGACTGCCGATTCGGGTGGAGACCCGCAGCGGGGATACCCCCTCCGACCGCAAGGCCCGGCAGCGTGCCCGCCCGCCCCACGTGCTGCTCACCACGCCCGAATCGCTGTCGCTGCTGATCAGCTATCCCGAAGCGGCGCAGATTTTCGCGGGGCTGAAGCGCGTGGTGATCGACGAGGTCCACGCCTTCGCCACGACCAAGCGCGGCGATCTCCTGGCCCTCGCGCTGACCCGGCTCCACGCGATCGCGCCCGGGATGAAGCGCGCCGCACTGTCGGCCACGCTCGCCGACCCAGATGCGTTTCGGGATTGGCTCGCGCCGTGGGGTGATGTCGATGCGGTGGACCTGGTCCTGGGCGAACCCGGAGCGCCGCCCGAGGTCTCGATCCTGCTGCCCGAGGGCAACCGCGTGCCGTGGAGCGGCCATGCCGCCGCCTGGGCGGTGCCGCAGCTTTACGAAGCGGTGAAGCGCAACCGCACGACGCTGATCTTCACCAACACGCGCTTCCTCGCCGAATTGATCTTCCAGCTGTTGTGGGATGCCAACGAGGACAAGCTGCCGATCGGCATCCACCACGGCTCCTTGTCGAAGGAGGCGCGGCGCAAGGTCGAAGGAGCGATGGCCCGCGGCGAACTGCGCGCGCTGGTCTGTACCGCCAGCCTCGATCTTGGGGTCGACTGGGGCGACATCGATCTCGTGGTGCAGATGGGCGCGCCCAAGGGTTCGTCGCGCCTGCTGCAGCGGATCGGCCGGGCGAATCACCGGCTCGACCAGCCCAGCCGCGCCCTGCTCGTGCCCGGCAACCGCTTCGAATTCATCGAGGCCCAAGTTGCGCTGGAGGCTGTCGAGGAGGGCGCGCGCGACGGTGAGGACTTCCGCCCCGGCGGGCTCGACGTGCTCGCCCAGCACGTCATGGCCTGCGCCTGTTCGGGTCCTTTCGAAGAGGCCGCGCTGCTGGCCGAGGTGCGCTCGTCGACCGCATATGCCTGGCTCGGCGAAGCGGAGTGGACGCGGGTGCTCGATTTCGTCGCGACCGGCGGATACTCGCTGCGCGCCTATGACCGGTTCCGCCGGATCGTCCGCGACAAGAACGGCACCTGGCGGCTCACGCATCCCGAGCATGCCGCGCGGCACCGGCTGAACGCCGGCGTCATCCTCGATGCCGAAATGCTCGACGTCCGGTTCCGGAACGGGCGCTCGCTCGGCCGGGTCGAGGAGAACTTCGGCGCCTCGCTCAGCCCCGGCGACACGATCCGCTTCGCCGGCCTGGACCTCGAGGTCGAATCCATCCGCGATATGGAACTGGTGGTTCGCGCGGCCAAGAAGCCTGGGATGATCCCGAGCTATATGGGCGCCAGGCTGGCGCTGACCACGCATCTGGCCGGGCGGGTGCGCGAGATGCTGGCGGACCGCGCCGCGTGGGGCAAGCTGCCCGACGACGTGCGCGAATGGCTCGAGGTGCAGGACTGGCGCTCGCGCCTGCCCGGGCCGGACAAGTTGCTCGTCGAAAGCTTCCCGCACTCGGGCCGGGAGTACACCGTGTTCTATCCGTTCGAGGGCTGGAACGCGCACCAGTCGCTCGGCATGCTGATCACCCGGCGGATGGAGGACCGCGGCCTGATGCCGCTGGGCTTCGTGGCCAACGACTATGCCCTGGCGGTTTCCAGTCTCAAGCCGATCGAGAACCCGGCCGCGCTCCTATCGCCAGATATCCTGACCCACGAGTTCATCGCCTGGGTCGAGAACAGTCATCTGCTGCGCCGGGCCTTTCGCGAGGCTGCG
>JBDSOM010000004.1:0-10637 GCA_039914785.1 Novosphingobium sp. | reverse complement strand
TCCCATACGGGCCCGCAGCTCACATCGCTGCATCACGAGGCCGGACAGATGGCAGCATCCGACTACGTGCCAAATCTTCCCGATTTACCGCTTGCGTCTTCGGGGGCGTCCACAGATGGGAAGCGGTCGTTCAATCCACCATCGCGACCGCTCCGCAGGTCAGTCTCCGAGTGTGGCTTGGTTCAGCTTTTGGAAATGGATTTTACCTGCGTGGAGGAAGCAAGCTTTGGAAAAAACACGGGCCGGAACCGGGTTAGGAAGCCGAATGTCGGCTAGTTTTGGCACGGGCGCTCGCCGGGGATCGAATGCTCGATCAATCTGGGAAATGAAGGCCATTATTACGCCAGCATCCTCGGCGAATTTATGTAAAATCTTCATCTGCTCATCCAAAGGCGGTTTGGTCCTTTGTTGATCTAGTATCTGAAGATAATCGACAACCGCAACGGTTCCCGGTCGGCTGTCGGAAAGATGCCGAACGATCAATTCAGCACTGATCCCGTCCGATGTGACGATTTCGGGCATGCTCGCGTCGCATTTTCTGTCGATTGCCAGGAACCGGTCCCTCGCTTCCTCTGCCGTGAGGTCAAGCGTGAACAGAACGCTCTGCCGCCCTTCCCGAACTGCGTCCAGCAGCAACCGCAAAGCTGCCAGCGTCTTGCCTTGTCCCGGTCGAGCAGCGAGCAGGATCATCTCGCCATTCGCGAGACGCGGGAGCAAGGCTGCTTCGGCGCTCTGAACCCGTGCAGCGAGTAAACTCCAAGCTCGGAATCCTTCTTCCTTCGCAATGCGGTCCAACGCCTCATGCAGCGGAATATTTTGCTGACGCGCTGTCAATTTCGCTCGACGCTTCAGATGATGGATCGGCATAGATAGTTGCATCTCGAAACCTCCAATCCGAGCCGAAACCGCATCCCTCCCTTTTGCGATAGCTCGAACAGATGGTTCGAATATGTCATCATCCCGCATGTGAAATGCTTCCCCAATGGGAGGGGGAGGCTCGGACCAAGCCTGAGGCCGAGGATATTAAAGATTGCGCGCTAAAGCAAGCATGTCGCTTCGTCAGCTTTTGGGTCGAGTCCCGACAGACCGCTTCTGGCCAGAATGGCGCGGTTTCGGTCACTTCCGCGCGGCCGAAGAAGTCGGCGCGGTGTCGCTACACTCGCCACGCAGCAGACGAGCTCGCGTCGATGAGGCCAGCGGTCCCGGATCCCCCGCCTTCGCGGGGCACGCAAGTCCGGGACGACGTGGCGATCACAGCGGGTTGCCTTCCTTGTCGCGGTAGATATCCCGCCGCCCGACGTGGTTCGAGGGGCCGACGAAGCCGTCCGCTTCCATCCGCTCGATCCACTTGGCGGCGGTGTTGTAGCCGACGCCCATCTGGCGCTGGATCCAGCTGGCCGAGGCCTTCTGGCTTTCGAACACGATCTGGCAGACCTGGCGGTACTTGCGCTCGTCCGGGTTGTCCGAGGCCGCGTCGACATCTTCGAAGCCGAAGCCGCCATCCTCGGGCTCCTCGGTGACCGAATCGATGTATTCCGGGCTGCCCTGGGTGCGCCAGTAATCGGCGACGCGCTCAACCTCCTCGTCCGAGACGAACGGGCCGTGGACGCGCTTCACCGGGTCGCTGCTGGGCTTGTAGAGCATGTCGCCCTTGCCCAGGAGTTGCTCGGCACCCTGTTCGCCCAGGATCGTGCGGCTGTCGATGCGGCTGGTGACGGCGAAGCTGACCCGGGTCGGCAAGTTGGCCTTGATCACGCCGGTGATGACGTCGACCGAAGGGCGCTGCGTCGCCATGATCAGGTGGATGCCGGCGGCGCGGCTCTTTTGGCTGAGCCGCTGGATCAGCACCTCGATCTCCTTGCCGCAAGTGACCATGAGGTCGGCCAGCTCGTCGACGATGACCACGATCTGCGGGATCGCGTGGTAGTCCAGCTGGGTTTCCTCGAACAGTTCCTCGCCCGTGTCGGGATCGAAGCCGATCTGGATGCGGCGGCCGAGCGGCTTGCCCTTGGCTATCGCGGTGCGGACCTTGTCGTTGAAGCCGGAGATGTTGCGGACCGAGATCTCACTCATCATCCGGTAGCGGCGTTCCATCTCCTCGACCGCCCATTTCAGCGCGCGCACCGCCTTGGCGGGTTCGGTGACGACGGGGGAAAGCAAATGCGGGATGTCGTCGTAGCTCTTGAGCTCCAGCACCTTCGGATCGACCAGGATCAGGCGGCACTGCTGCGGGGTCAGGCGATAGAGCAGCGAGAGCAGGATCGTGTTGAGCCCGACCGACTTGCCCGAGCCGGTGGTGCCGGCGACGAGCAAATGGGGCATCGCCGCGAGATCGGCGACGACCGGCTCGCCCGAAATGTCCTTGCCCAGGATGATCGGTAGCAGGCCCTTGTGCGCGGCGAACGCTTCGCTCGCGACCATTTCCTTGAAGCTGACCATCTGGCGGTCGGCGTTCGGCAGCTCGATGCCCATGACGGTGCGGCCGGGGATCGACGAGACGCGCGCGGAGATCGCGCTCATGTTGCGGGCGATGTCGTCGGCCAGGCCGATAACGCGGCTGGCCTTGATCCCGGGCGCTGGCTCGAGCTCGTACATCGTCACGACGGGCCCGGTGCGGACGGCGGTGATCTCGCCCTTCACGTTGAAATCGTCGAGCACGGTCTCGAGCAGGCGGGCGTTGCGCTCGAGCGCGAGCTTGTCGACCTTCTTTTGCGAATGCGGCGGCGGATCGGCGAGCAGATCCAGGCTGGGCAGCGTATATTGGTCGAACAAGTCGCCCTGGCGGATCGGGCCGGCGAGCTGGCCGGTGGTCTGCGCGGCCTGCGTGGGCCGGCTGGGGTCGCTGATCTCGGGCGGCTTGCGCGGCGCGCCGAGCGGCTCGCCGACGGCTTTCGCCTCGCGCACCGGCTTGTCCTGCGTCGCCGTAGCGAACGGCATGCTGTCGTCGCGCGGCGGGGCAGGAGCGCGGCGCAACGCCATCGGCAGGGTGAGCAGGCTGATCCAGTCGACCGCGAAAACCCGGCTGGCCAGCATCGCGCCCGAGATCAGGCAGGCGAGCCCCCCGGTCAGGATCGCCCAGAACTGCAGCCCCCCCGGCAGGAACCCGGCGAGCCCGCGGATCGCGCTGGCGCCGACCAGGCCGGCGAGGCCGCCCATCGAGGCCGGCAAGCTCCCGCCGGGTGTGGTGAACAGCAGCGCCAGCACGGTCGACAGCAGGGCCATCGCGAACAGCAGCAGGCCAAGCGGCCGCCACCAGCGCTGGTGGAGCTCGGGCAGTTCGCCGTCCTCTTCCTCGACGAGACGCCACAGCTTGCGCGAGAACACGTAGAGCAAGGGCAGGAACAGCGCGCAGACCGGGCCGAACGAGAGCAGCGCGGCGTCCGCCGCCCAGGCGCCGGGCGCGCCCATCCAGTTGACTACGGCGCCGCCCGCGGCGGTCGAGCTGGATGGGTCGGTCTGGTGATAGCTGGCGAGCGCCAGGGCGAGGAACAGCATGACGCCGAGCAGCACGATCGCTCCGCCGATCTCCACGCTGCGGCGTAAGCTTCGGCGCAAGACCGCACGCCACTCGGGCGCACGCCCGGTCGCTCGCCCAAGGGCGTGTGGGCCGCCGCCTGCGACGCTGATTGCACGTGAAGCCATGTCAGTTCCCCAAGGTCCACCCGCATAGTGCGCCCTAGGGTGACTCCTCGTCAAGAATCCTTGGGCCAGGCATGCTGCTCAGGCCATCGATTGCGGCCCAGCGGCGGCTCCCGAGCGCCGCGGCGCGTTTGGCGGTCATCCCCCCCAAGGCGATGACCGGACCTGGGGCATTCCGCGACATCAGCCGAAAGCGGACGGGGCCGAGCGCCGTGCTCCCTGGATGCGAACGTGTGGCGAACACCGGCGACAACACGAACGCATCGGCTCTCGCGGCGTGCATCTCTCGCACCGAATGCGCGGTGACCAGCCTCGGCAGGGCGGGCCCCGAGGCCAGCACTTGCGCCGAACCATAAGCGCCATCCGCCCGCCAGGCTCGCGCGGTGCGGGCATCGGCGGCCAGGAATATCGTATGGCCGCGCCGTTTCGCGACCTTCCATACCGCATTGAACCGCGCCCGCCGGTCTTGCGGGCTCAGGTGGTAGTGCCGGAACACCAGCCCCGATCCGCGGGGCAGCCTGTCCAGCGCGGCCTCCAGCGCCGCGTCGTTGCGCGCGTCGCTGACGAGCCAGATGAGCGGGCAGGGCCAGAGGGACGGGAAGGGTGGGTAGCGCTTCGACACCGCATCGCTATAGCAGCGCGCCATGGATCGACCAGACGCACTGCTCGAAGACGTTCGCACCCGCATCGCTGCCGCGACCCGGCTCGCGCGGCGGACGGACAACGTGACCCTCATTGCGATCAGCAAGACGCATCCGGCTGCGGCGATCGTCCCGCTGATCGCGGCCGGCCAGCGCGTATTCGGCGAGAACCGGGTGCAGGAAGCGGCGGAGAAGTGGCCGGCCCTGCGCGAAGCCCATTCCGATATCGACCTCCATCTCGTCGGCCAGCTTCAGTCGAACAAGGCCGACGACGCGATCGCGCTGTTCGATTGCATCCATTCGCTCGACCGCTCGTCGCTGGTTGGTGCGCTGGCCAAGGCGATGGACCAGGCCGGGCGGCAGGTGCCGTGCTTCGTCCAGGTGAACATCGGTGCCGAGGAGCAGAAGGGCGGCTGTGCGATTGCCGCCTTGCCGGCGCTGCTCGCCGAGGCGCGGGCCGCGGAATTGCCGCTGCTGGGGTTGATGTGCGTGCCCCCGCTGGACATCGAGGCCGCGCCGTTCTTCGCGCTGCTCGGCAAGCTGGCCGACGACAATGGCCTGACGGCGCTGAGCATGGGCATGAGCGACGATTTCGAGACTGCGATCGGCCTCGGCGCGACGCATGTCCGCGTCGGCTCCGCGCTGTTCGGCGCGCGGGGGTGACGATGCTGGAGGCACAGCGCGCCGACCTCGCCCGGCTCGCCGCGATCGGCCGATTGCGCGCGTTGGCGCCCGATCAGGGTCTCGATTTCGCCTCCAACGACTATCTCGGCCTCGCCGCTTCGGGCGCGCTGGTGGGTGCCGCTCGCGCCGCGCTCGACCGCGGGGTCGCGGTGGGCTCGGGCGGCTCGCGGCTGCTGCGCGGCAACCGTGCCGAGCACGAAGCGCTGGAGGCCGAAGCCGCCGCGTTCGTCGGCGCGGAGGCGGCGCTGTTCTTCTCGACCGGGTACGCCGCCAACTCGGCGTTGCTGGCGACGCTGCCCCAGCGCGGCGACCTGGTGCTGGCGGACGAGCTGGTCCACGCCTCGATGCATGAGGGGTTGCGCCTGACCCGCGCCGAATACCGGTTCGTGCGGCACAACGATCTGGCTGCCTACGAGGCGGCACTGCGCGATCGGGCTGCCCAGCACCCTGGCGGGCAGGCGTGGATCGCGGTCGAATCGCTCTACAGCATGGACGGCGACTTTGCCCCGCTGGCCGAACTTGCCGCGCTGGCGACACGCTACGGCGCGATGCTGCTGATCGACGAGGCCCATGCGACTGGAGTGTTCGGGCCGCACGGGCGCGGGCTGGCCGCGACTTTAGCGGCGCGGGACAACGTCATCTCGCTGCACACGTGCGGCAAAGCGCTGGGCGCGGAAGGCGCGCTGCTGTGCGGCCCGGCGACGATGCGCGAATTCCTGATCAACCGTGCGCGCGGGTTCATCTTCTCGACCGCGCCGTCGCCGCTGGCCGCCGCGATCGTGCGCGCCGCGCTGGAGATCGCACGCGATGGGGAAGGGCTGCGCCAGGCGTTGACGCAGCGGATGCACCTCGCCCGCGATTTGCTTGGGCCGCTCGGCGCGCAGTTCCACGGCTCGCCGATCATGCCGCTGGTGCTGGGCGAGGATCGGCGCGCGATGGCGGTTGCCGGCAAGCTTCAGGCCGCGGGCTTCGACGTGCGCGGCATTCGCCCGCCGACCGTGCCCGAAGGCACCGCGCGGCTGCGGATCGTGACGACGCTCAACGCCGGTGAGGACGATATCCGCGCGCTGGCGGACGCGCTGAGAGCCGCGCTGTGAGGCGCTTCGTCGTCACCGGCACCGATACCGGCGTCGGCAAGACCGTCGTCGCGGCGGCGCTCGCCGGGCATCTCGGCGTGCCGTACTGGAAGCCGGTGCAGGCTGGGCTCGACGACGGCACCGACCGCGAAATTGTCGCGGCGCTGTCGGGCCAGCAAGTGCTGCCCGAGGCCTACCGCCTGACCACGCCATGCTCGCCCCACCAGGCCGCAGCGCTCGACGGGGTGGCGATCGATCCTGCGCGGTTGCTCCCTCCTGCGGGTCCGCTGGTGATCGAAGGCGCGGGGGGCGTGCTGGTCCCGCTGTCCGAGACGCTGCTTTACGCCGATCTTTTTGCCCGTTGGAGCCTGCCGGTGGTGCTGGTGGCGCGGACTGCGCTCGGCACGATCAACCACAGCTTGCTCTCGCTCGAGGCGCTGCGGGCGCGCGATGTGCCGATCGCGGGGATCGCCTTCGTCGGCGATGAGAATGCCGAGACCGAGCGGGTCATCTGCGCCGTCGGGCAGGTGCGCCGGCTCGGGCGGTTACCGTGGCTGAATCCCCTGGCCGCCGCCAGTTTGCGCACGGCGTTCGCGGCGAACTTCGACTTGGATGCGTTCGCGTGACCCGCTCGCCCGTCTGGCATCCGTTCACCCAGCACGGCCTGCAAGAGCCGATCCCGCTCGTCACCCACGCCGAGGGCGCGATCCTGCATACCGCCGATGGCCGCCGGGTGGTCGACGCGATCTCGTCGTGGTGGGTGACCACGCACGGCCACTCCCACCCGCGGATCGTCGCGGCCATCGCGGCGCAAGCGCAGCAACTCGACCAGCTCATTTTTGCCGGCTGGACCCACGAACCCGCCGAGCAGGTCGCGCGCGAACTCGTCGCGCTGCTGGGCCTGCCTTATGTGTTCTACTCGGATTCGGGTTCGACCAGCGTCGAAGTCGCGCTGAAGATGGCGCTCGGCTTCTGGGCCAATCGGGGCGAGCCGCGTCACCGCATCCTGGTGCTCGAGCACAGCTACCACGGCGATACGATCGGGGCGATGTCGGTTGGCGCGCGGGGGGTGTTCAACCAGGCTTATGCGCCGTTGCTGTTCGATGTCGGCACGATCCCGTTCCCGGTCGCCGGGGCCGAGCAGGCGACCCTCGACGCGCTCGATCGGGCCTGCTGTGACGATGCGCCCGCCGCGTTCATCGCCGAGCCGTTGATCCTCGGCGCGGGCGGGATGCTGGTCTACGGCGCCGATACCCTGGCCGAGATGCGGCGGATCTGCGCGGCCCACGGCGTGCTGTTCATCGCCGACGAAGTGATGACGGGCTGGGGCCGCACCGGCACGCTGCTGGCGTGCGAGCAGGCCGGCGTCGTGCCCGACTTGCTGTGCCTCGCCAAAGGGCTGACCGGCGGGGCGATCCCGCTCGCGGTGACGCTCGCCAGCGAGGCGATCTACGACGCCCACTGGTCCACCGACCGCGCGAAGACCTTCTACCATTCGTCGAGCTATACCGCGAACCCGATCGCCTGCGCGGCGGCGCTCGCCAACCTCGCCATCTGGCGCGATGAACCCGTCGCGGCGCGGATCGCGGCGCTGGCGCAGGGGCAGGCGGATGGCCTGGCCGCGCTGGCCAACGTTCCCGGGATCGCCAATGCCCGCCAGTGCGGGACGATCATTGCGGTCGACTACGCGGGCAGCGGCGCGGGCTACCTGGCGGACATCGGCCCACGCTTGCTGGCATTCTTCCGCGAGCACGATCTGCTGGTCCGGCCGCTCGGCAATACGGCTTACGTCATGCCGCCGTACTGCATCGCGGCGGACGACCTGGCGCGGGTCCACGCAGCGCTGGGTGAGGCGGCTGCGCTGGGCTGAGGTCCAACCTCAAGCCCCCTTGAGCTCGTCCCCGGTGAGCGTCACCACGTGCAGCAGGTTGGTCGCCCCGGGCGTTCCGAACGGCACCCCCGCGAGCGCGATCAGCTTGGACCCGGCCGTGCCGAAGCCTTGGCGCAAGGCCGTGCGCTTGCCCTTGGCGATCATCTCTTCGAAGCTGCCGATGTCGCGGATGTGAACCGAGTGCGCGCCCCACAGCAGCGCGACCTTGCGCGCGGTCTTCACCGACGGGGTGAGCACCAGCATCGGCGCCGCGGGCCGCTCACGCGCGACGCGCCGGGCGGTCGAGCCGGAAGCGGTGAAAACGACGATCGCCGCGACCGTCACCGTCTGGGCGATCGACGCCGACGCCTGGGCGAGCGCGTCGGCAGTCGTGGCATCGGGGCGGACGTCGGCGAAGTGGATGCGGCCCGCGTAGCCCGGATCGCTTTCCACCTGCATCGCGATACGGTGCATGATCGTCACCGCCTCGACCGGCCAGGCACCGCTGGCGGTCTCGGCCGAGAGCATCACCGCATCCGCGCCGTCGTAGACCGCGTTGGCGACGTCGGAAACTTCGGCACGGGTCGGGGCCGGGCTCTCGATCATCGATTCGAGCATCTGCGTCGCGACGATCACCGGCTTGCCGCTGCGCCGTGTTATTTCGACGATCCGCTTCTGCAGCGGGGGCACTTCCTCGGGATTGAGCTCGACGCCGAGATCGCCGCGCGCGACCATGATGCCGTCCGACAGCTCGATGATCGCCTCCAGGCAGTCGACCGCAGCGGGCTTTTCGATCTTGGCGATGAGCGCCGCGCTCGAACCGCCGTGGCCGACGAGCAGCCGCCGCGCATCGGCGACGTCCTCGGGCCGCTGGACGAACGACAGCGCGATCCAGTCCGCGCCGTGCTGGACCGCGAAGGCAAGGTCGCGGCGGTCCTTCTCGGTCATCGCGGGGACAGGCACGACCGCGTCGGGCACGTTCACGCCCTTGCGGTCCATGATCACGCCGCCGACTTCGGCCGAGCACAGGATCGCATCTTCCCCAGCGGTGATCACCTTGAAGCGCAGCTTGCCATCATCGATCAGCAGCCGCTGGCCCTTGTGGAGCACGCCAAACAGCTCGGGATGCGGCAGGCACACGCGGGTCTCGTCGCCGAGCTCGGGATTGCGGTCGAGCGTGAAGTGGCTGCCGTGGCGGATCACCGCGCGGCCGTCCTTGAAGGTGCCGACGCGCAGCTTGGGCCCTTGCAGGTCGCACAGCACGGCGATCGGCTTGCCGAATTCCTTCTCCGCGGCGCGGATCGCAGCGATCGTTTGCGCGTGGGTCTCGTGGTCGCCGTGGCTCATGTTGACGCGGAAGGCGTCGGCCCCGGCGTGGAGCAGCTTGGCGATCATCTCCGGCTCGCGGCTGGCCGGCCCGAGCGTCGCGAGGATCTTTACCTTGCGGCCCCGCAGCTTCGAGTGCGGTAGCTTTGCATGGGACGCGTCGTTGTTGGCCAATTGAACCCCTTTCGGATTTGCGGCGTGCTATGCCAAAGGGCGGGCGAAAGACCAAGGCCAATGCCTGAGCAGGGACCGAATATATGAGCTGTTCTGACGATACCCCATTCGCTGCCGCCGATCCGCTGGATGCGGTCAGCGACGAACACGCCGCCGCCGCCTTTCGCCGCCTGGTGCGGCATCTGCGCCATCGCCACGACGCGCAGAACATCGACCTGATGGGCGTGGCCGGGTTCTGCCGCAATTGCTTGAGCGACTGGCTCGTCGACGCCGGCGCCCCGCTCGACAAAGCCGCCGCGCGCGAGGTCGTTCACGGGATGCCCGCGAGCGAATGGAAGGCACGTCACCAGACCGAGGCCAGCCCAGAGCAACTCGCGCGAATGGCGGAGAGTTTGAAGTTGAACTGAGTTCCGCGCTCCTTCTCATTTTGAGAAACACGGATGGCCCATTTGGCGAAACACGACTCGAGAGGATTTCCACAGGTGGCGCTTTGCCCGAAGCGCGCGTCGCCGCTAAGGCCGCGCCAACCGATTCACCATCTTTTGCGAAAGAGCCCCCGATGGCCGAGAACACCGACGACCGCCTCCGCCTGCTGATCGAACGCGTCGAGCGTCTCGAAGAGGAAAAGAAGGGCATCGGCGACGACATCAAGGACGTGTACCTGGAGGCCAAGGCCGTCGGCTACGACGTCAAGATCATGCGCCAGATCGTCCGCCTGCGCAAAATGGCGCCCGACGATCGCAAGGAAATGGAAGCCATCCTGGACCTGTACAAGGCCGCGCTCGGGCTGGGTTGACCCGTTCGTCGTCCTGGACCTAGCCCAGGACGACGAAACCTTGTGGGCACCGGTTCTTCTCGTCTTCGCGTAAAACCAGACACCGATTGCTCGAAACGCGGCGGTCGGCTAACGGCTGCGCAACGAAAAACAGCATAAGACGGACCCATGGCAGGCCATTCCAAATTCAAGAACATCATGCACCGCAAGGGTGCGCAGGATAAGAAGCGTTCGGCGCAGTTCTCCAAACTTTCCCGCGAAATCACCGTGGCGGCCAAGATGGGCATGCCCGATCCGGACATGAACCCGCGCCTGCGCGCCGCGGTCAACGCCGCCAAGGCGCAGTCGGTGCCCAAGGACAATATCCAGCGCGCCATCGACAAGGCCAGCAAGGGCGAAGGCGATAATTACGAAGAAGTACGCTACGAGGGTTACGGCCCGGGCGGCGTCTC
>JBDSOM010000098.1:0-9107 GCA_039914785.1 Novosphingobium sp. | reverse complement strand
GTCCCCATCGCGATCGGCGCGGGCTTGTATCCGGGTTTGGCGAAGGTCTCACGCAGCAGCCGCGCCGCGTCAGGCTTGGCGAACAGCTTGGTCTCGAAATCGATGCCCGGCGACAGGTCGTGATAGGCGTGGGTCGGCCGGGCGAAGCAGTAGATGCAGCCGTGCTCGCACCCGCGATAGGCGTTGATCGAGCGGTCGAACGGGATGTCGGGAGAATTGTTGAAGGTGACGATGGTCTTGGGGTGTTCCTCGGTGACCGTGGTGCGCAGCTTCGGCCCCGGCCCGTCGATCGATTCGGCCTGGTCGAGGCAGTCTCCATCGGCCTCGCGCGCAGCAAGCCCGAAGCGCTGCGGCACCGCGCCGGATTGCGCACCGCGACCGTGGATTGGCGAGGGAGGGCTCATCGAACGATGAGAACATAGGTGGAACAAAAAATCAACCGTCGTCCGGAGTGCGCTCGGGACGGCGTAGTCGTCAGACTTCTTTCAACCGCGGCATCAGTTCGACGAAGTTGCACGGCCGGTTGCGGCTATCGAGTTGCTCGGCGAGGATCCCGTCCCAGCCGTCCTTTACCGCGCCGTTCGAGCCGGGCAGCGCAAAAATATACGTGCCGTTGGCGACCAGCGCGATCGCGCGCGACTGGACCGTGGATGTGCCGATCGACTGGTAGCTCAGCATCCGGAACAGTTCGCCGAAGCCGGGGATGTCCTTGCCCTGATAGGTTTGCTTGACCTGCTCCATTGCCTCGGGCGTCACGTCGCGGCCTGTCAGCCCGGTGCCGCCAGTCGTGACGATGCAGTCGATCTCGCGGTCGTCGACCCAGCTTTCCAGGCGGTGACGCAGCAACGTCGCATCGTCTTTTTCGATCGCTCGCACCACCAGGTGATGTCCGGCGGCCGTGATCCGCTGGGCGAGGATATCGCCCGAGGTGTCGGTGGCCGCGGTGCGGGTGTCGGAGACGGTCAGGAGGGCTAGGTTGATCGGCTTGAACTGGCGCTCTTGGTCAATGGCCACGATCAACGACCATGATCAACGGGGGGCACGCAGCGCCACTCCGTTCGCTGCCAGGCGCACGGCCTTGCCGCCGGCGAGCCCCGGGAAGGTCGGCCACATGCCCTGGACCAGCGCCATTCGGCTTTCCGAGGGGCCGCCAGCCTGGCGTTCGTACATCCAGTAATTGCGCAGCACGATGTTCACGTAGCCGCGGGTTTCCCAATACGGCACCGATTCCATCCACAGCAGCGGGTCGCCGCCATCGCGGATTTCGGTGTTCCAGCGGGTCACGGGTGCGAGGCCGGCGTTGTAGGCAGCCATGACTTTGGGCAGCAGCCCGCCGGTTCCGCCCGAATCGCGGAGCATCTGAAGATGTTGCTGGCCGAACGCCAGGTTCACTTCTGGTCGGGTCAGGTCGCTCGGCGTTCCAGCGAAACCGAGTTCGGCCCCGCGATCGCGAGCGGCGGAGGGCATGATCTGCATGAGGCCCTTGGCGCCGGCCGGGCTGGTGACCGATGCCCGGAACACCGATTCCTGCAGCGTATGCGCATAGACGAGCGCCGGATCGATCTTCCAGCCGTTTACCGGCGTCCACTTCGGCGTCGGATAGCGCGCCGCTGGGGCGGGGCTGCCGCCGGCAGGGACGTTATAGGCCATCCACAACTGGGTGGAGGGCAGGCCGAGATCGCGAGCCAGGCGCGAGAGCGGCTGGTATTGCGAGGGAGCGCCGATCCTGGCCTGGTGGCGCAGGAGTTCGTCGGCCAGCGAATCCTCGCCGATTTCCGCCAATGCAACGGCGTTGCGGACGTTGTTGTAATCGCGCAACCGTTGCCAGTCCGTCGCGGTGAAATCGGGCGCGCCGTGGGTTTCCGGCACCTTCACGCCGAGTTGTTCGAGCGCCAGCATGCCGTACAGCGTCTCGTCGCGCTGGGAAGCGGCCCGCAGCGGGGCGATCGCCTGTTCCGGCTGGCGGGCGCGGACCAGCGCGCGGCTCTGCCAGTAATACGATGCGGATTGCAGTTCGGCGTTTTGTGCGCCTCTCGCGGCCTTGGCGAAAGCATCGGCGGCGGCGGCGAAATCGCCCAGGCGCCAGGCGGCGAGACCCGCGCTCCACCAGCCTTCGGCGACCCACGGCCCCGCGCCCTCGGCGGCGGTCTGAGCGACCGCATAAGCCGCGGCGTCGTCGTTCTCGATGTAGAAGCTCCAGGCGACCTTCTGGCGCCATTCGGCACGCGCTTCGGCGCTCAGGGTCGAGTCGATGCCGTCGAGCAGGAGTTTCGCGCCGGCGGGATCGTCGGCCTTGATCCGTGCCAGGATGCCCGCGGAGATCGAGGCCGGCATCGTCCCGTCGTTGGTGTCGCGCGGGCGGATGCGCTTGGGCGTCGTCGGCAGGCTGGCGAGCGGCTGCGCCTGGGGCAGCGAGGGATACGTCGTCGCCCCGCGCTTCAGCGCGAGCGCGGCGATCTGTTCGGCCTCGGGCAAGTCGCGGCCGCTCGCCAGCCACTGGTTGAGCGCGTCGAGCTCGACCCGCGGGGAAGTGGCATCGAGGTAGTACTCGGCCTTGGCGACCGCGTGGAGCGGGCCATCGGGCTTCTGCGCGAAGAGGGCGTTGGTCCGGGCCCAATCCTTCGCTTTGATCGCGGCGAAGAGGTCCTTGTAGAAGGCCCGCTCGTCCTGGGTCAGCAGCGAGGGAACGGCGGTGCGATCGGCGCGGCCGCGGAAGTATTCGACCGCGGCGCTGTTGGCGTGCGCGACAGGCGCGAGCAGGGGTGCGGCCGCCACGCCGAGCACGGCGGCGGTCCTGGCTGCCAGTCGCACTACGCGGCGCGCATGCGTGCGGGTTTGCTTCTCAGTCACGCTTCGGTCGTTCCCGTCCAGTCGAGCAGCCTTCGCCACAGACCCGCTTTTGCCCGCGGGCGTGCGAGCAAGGCGGCGAGGTCTATCGCAGCCAATAAGGGCAAACTCCGCCCTTCATGGTTAAAACTGGATAAACCGGGGGGACTATTCGCCGGGTCGTGGCTGAGTAGCGACGAAACGCCGTTTCCGAACACCAGGAGCCGTTTCGGGGCAGCCAGCGTGACGTGGTGGGCGACCACCGCGCCGAGACCGTCAGCCCCAAGCTGCCGCCAGTCGGGCAAGGGGGTGGGGCGCGGCAGGGCGCTCGCGACGTAGACCTGGCTCTCGGCGAATCCCAGCGCGGCGCAAATCCCCGCGAGCAGTTTGCCTTGCGGGCCGCTGCGCAGGATTTCGCTCTCGCCCTCCTGCGGATCGGCGACCAGGATCATGAGTTCGGCCCCCGCTGCCCCGCGCGGGGGGAGGCGGCGCGCGGGGTCGCCGTGGTCAAGAGTTGGCTCGGTCAGCCACCACGCCTGGAAGGCGGCAAGGTCGGTCGGCCAACTTTCGCGCGGGCCGCCGATCAGCGCGCGCGGCGGTTCGGCGGTGACGGGCGCCGCTGCCGGCTCGGCCACCGCAGCCACGGGCCCGACCACCGGGTCCGGCACCGCCGCCTGGGCGAGCCAGTCGTGCGGATCGTCGGAAAAATCGCCATCGACCCCCGCATCGCGCCACCATTCGAGTGCGCCCGCAATTTCCGCGGCGATGTCTGGTTTCGCGTTGCCGTCCATTGGGCTAAGCTCTTGACCTGCCCGACCGCACCAATCAAGGCGCAATCTAGTGCCGGAGGGGCGGCGATGACCACGAGGGAAGCCATGATCGAACGTGAATCCATGCCTTATGACGTCGTGGTGGTTGGCGGTGGCCCGGCCGGGCTCGCGACCGCGATCCGGCTCAAGCAGCTCAACGCCGACGTTTCGGTGTGCATTCTGGAAAAGGGCTCCGAGATCGGGGCGCATATCCTGTCCGGTGCGGTGATCGATCCCAAGGCTCTCGACGAACTTCTGCCCGATTGGCGCGATGACGGTTGCCCGATGGCGGAGACGCCGGTCACGGACAATTGGCACTGGTACCTGACCAAGAACCAGCGCTTCTCCATTCCCCACATCCTCATGCCGCCGTTCATGTCGAACGACGGGGCCTATACCGGCTCGCTCGGCAGCTTGTGCCGCTGGCTCGCAGGCAAGGCCGAGGACCTCGGGATCGAGATCTTCCCCGGCTTCCCCGCCGCCGAAGTGCTGTACGGCGACAACGGCGAAGTCATCGGCGTGCAGACCGGCGACATGGGCGTGGCCCGCGACGGCACCCAGAAGAGCGATTTCCAGCCCGGCATGAACTTGCTCGGCAAATACACCGTGTTCTGCGAAGGTGCTCGAGGTCACCTGACCAAGCGCCTGAAATCAAAGTATGATCTTGAGCGCGATTGCCAGCCGCAGATCTATGGCCTGGGCATCAAGGAACTGTGGGACATCGATCCTGCAAAGCACATCCCCGGCCGCGTCCTGCACACCCAGGGTTGGCCGCTGTCGGAAAGCGATAGCTGGGGCGGCGGGTTCCTTTACCATCAGGCCAACAACCAGGTGGCGCTCGGCTTCGTTACCGCGCTCGATTACAAGAATCCTTACGTCTATCCGTTCGAGGAATTTCAGCGGTGGAAGCTGCACCCGGATATCCGCGCGGTGCTCGAAGGTGGCCGCCGGGTGTCCTATGGCGCGCGCGCGATCAACGAGGGCGGCTGGCAGTCGGTCCCGAAGCTGAGCTTCCCCGGCGGCGTGCTCGCGGGTTGCTCGGCGGGCTTCGTCAACGTGCCCCGGATCAAGGGCAGCCATACCGCGATGAAAAGCGGCATGCTGGCGGCCGAGGCGATCGCCGCGGCCATCGGTGCCGGCCGCGACAACGCCGACCTGACCGAATACGACGCGTCGGTCCGGTCGAGTTGGATCGCGACCGAACTCAAGCAGGTCCAGAACGCCGAGCCGCTCGCGGCCAAGTTCAACGGCGACCTGTTCGGCTCCGCGCTCGCCAACGCCGACATGTGGATGCGCAACTTCGGAATCGGGCTCCCGGTGGCGATGAAGCATCACCGCGATGCCGACGAGACCGGGCGGGCCGATCTCTATCGCCCGATCGTCTATCCCAAGCCCGACGGCGTGATCACCTTCGACCGGCTGTCTTCGGTGTTCCTTTCGGCCACCAACCACGAGGAGGACCAGCCGTGCCACCTCGTGCTCAAGGACCCGGCGATCCCCACCACGATCAACCTGCCGATCTATGCAGGGCCCGAGGCACGCTATTGCCCGGCGGGTGTGTATGAGTTCCTGGGCGTCGAGGAGGGCACCCCGCGCCTGCAGATCAACGCCCAGAACTGCGTCCACTGCAAGACGTGCGACATCAAGGATATGACCCAGAATATCGAATGGGTCACGCCCGAGGGCGGCGGCGGCCCGAACTATCCGAACATGTGATGTGGTGTGCAGGGTTTCATCGCTCGCTCCGCTCCAGGGGAGCGATACCGCTGCTTGGCGCGCCGCGCCTGGCCGCAGTTGGGTGGGGCCACCGGTTCGCGGCCCCCTCTTCCAACCCTATGCCCTGAAGGGGCGAGGGCTTTATGCACGAAACCGCTTACGCCAAGATCAACCTCGCGCTCCACGTTCGGCGGCGGCGCGACGACGGCTATCACGAACTCGAGACCGTCTTCGCCTTCCTGGATGACGGCGACAAACTGACGGCCTCGCCGGCATCTCGCGACGTGCTCCACGTTGGCGGCGAGTTCGGCGGCGCGCTGAGCAATCCGTTCGGCAACATCGTCGCCCAGGCGCTGACCCGCCTGCCGCACGTTCCGGGCTGGTCGGTCCAGCTCGACAAGCGCCTGCCGGTCGCGGCGGGGCTCGGCGGCGGCTCGGCCGACGCGGGCGCGGTGTTCCGCCTGGTCGAGCGCTGGGGCAAGCTGCCCGACAACTGGCACGAGATCGCCGCCAAGCTTGGCGCCGACGTGCCGGCTTGCGTGAAAAGCGAAACATGCATCGGCACCGGCACCGGCACCGACCTTCAGCCGTTGGCCAGCGACCTGACCGGAACCCCGGTCCTTCTGGTCAATCCGCGCGTGCCGCTCGCCACCGGGCCGGTGTTCAAGGCCTGGGACGGTAGCGACCGCGGCGCGCTGCCGGCGGGGGATGCGCGACAGATCGCGCTGGAGGGCCGCAACGACCTCGAGGCTCCCGCTATCCAGCTGTGCCCACCGATCGCCGACGTCCTGACGTCACTGCGGCGGACCGACGCCACGCTCGTGCGGATGTCGGGCTCGGGCGCGACCTGTTTCGCATTATATTCCACAACAGAAGATCGTGACAACGCGTTGCATTATATGAACGATTCGTGGTGGACCATGACGGCGAAGCTGCGATGAGCGGCGATGCGTGGACGCTGCTCGGGGAGCCCCGCTTTGGTGGTATTCTGGTGGTTTCGGATCATGCCTCGAACCGTGTGCCAGCGGACATCGCGCTCGGCGTCGCGCCCGCGCTGCTCGATCAGCATGTCGCGGTGGACATCGGCGTGGCGGCAGTCGGCGCGCTGCTTGCAAAGCGCCCAGGCTTCGCCGCGTTCCAGGCGAACGTCAGCCGTCTGGTTTGCGACCTCAACCGCGACGAGCACGCCGCCGCGATCGTCCCGATCGCCAGCGACGGTCATTCGATCCCCGGCAACCGCCTGGACAAAGCCGGCCGCCAGGCGCGGATCGAGCGGTTTTACCGGCCTTATCACGCTGCGTTGGCCGAACTTCTCGATCGCGCCCCGCCTGCGCTAATCCTGTCTATCCACAGCTTTACCCCCAGCCTTATGAGCCACCCCGGGGCGCAGCGGCCGTGGCATGTCGGGGTACTGTACAACGACGACGATCGCGGCGCGCGGTTGGCCCTGCCATTGTTGGAGGCGGAAGGGCTGACCGTTGGCGATCAGGAGCCGTATTCGGGAAAGATCCTCAACTATACCATGAACCGGCACGCCGAGACGGAAGGGCGACCGTATCTCGGCATCGAGATCCGCCAGGACGAGATCGCCGACGCGGCGGGGCAGGCGATATGGGCAGATCGCCTGGCGCGGATGGCGAATGCCGTGGCGCTGGCGCTGGGGTAGTAGGGCGCGCGTGTCGCGCCTCCCCTGCCAGAGGAGGCGCCTGGAGGCCATTTTCCGCTTCGATTGACCCCGCACGTGCGATAGGGCCGCATCTGCCCTATAGTGCAACACACGCATATCCACCGGAGCCCGCCCCATGCCCGCCTATCGTTCCCGCACTTCGACCCACGGCCGCAACATGGCCGGCGCGCGGGGGCTGTGGCGCGCCACCGGCATGACCGACGAGGACTTCGGCAAGCCGATCATCGCGGTCGTCAACTCGTTCACCCAGTTCGTGCCGGGCCATGTCCACCTCAAGGACCTGGGCCAGATGGTCGCGCGGGAGATCGAGGCGGCGGGCGGTGTCGCCAAGGAGTTCAATACGATCGCGGTCGATGATGGCATCGCGATGGGCCACGACGGCATGCTCTATTCGTTGCCGAGCCGCGACCTGATCGCGGACAGCGTCGAATACATGGTCAACGCCCACTGCGCCGACGCGATGGTCTGCATCTCCAACTGCGACAAGATCACGCCGGGCATGCTGATGGCGGCGCTGCGGATCAACATCCCGGTGGTGTTCGTCTCGGGCGGACCCATGGAGGCCGGCAAGGTCGTGCTGAACGGTGTTACCAAGGCGCTCGACCTGGTCGATGCGATGGTTGCCGCCGCCGATGATCGCGTTTCGGACGAGGACGTCGCGGCGATCGAGCGCTCGGCCTGCCCGACCTGCGGATCGTGCTCGGGCATGTTCACCGCCAACTCGATGAACTGCCTGACCGAGGCGCTGGGGCTTTCGCTGCCGGGCAACGGCTCGACGCTGGCGACCCATTCGGATCGCAAGGAACTGTTCCTGCGCGCCGGGCGGATCGTCGTCGAGCTGTGCCGCAAGTGGTATGAGGAGGACGATCCATCGGTCCTCCCGCGAACGATCGCGAGCTTCGAGGCGTTCGAGAACGCGATGAGCCTCGACATTGCGATGGGCGGTTCGACCAACACCGTGCTCCACCTGCTCGCCGCCGCGCACGAGGCGGGTGTCGACTTCACCATGAAGGACATCGATCGGCTGTCGCGCCGGGTGCCGGTGCTGTCCAAGGTGGCCCCCGCCAAGGCCGACGTCCATATGGAGGACGTCCACCGCGCTGGCGGGATCATGTCAATCCTCGGCCAGCTCGACAACGCCGGGCTGATCCACAACGACCTGCCGACGGTTCACGCGCGCTCGCTCGGCGCGGCGATGGATCAGTGGGACATCAGCCGGACCACCGACCCGGCGGTGGAGAAATTCTTCAAGGCGGCGCCCGGCGGCGTGCCCACGCAAGTGGCGTTCAGCCAGAGCCAGCGCTGGGAGGAACTCGATACCGATCGCGAGAATGGCGTGATCCGCTCGGCCGAGCACGCCTTCAGCAAGGATGGCGGGCTCGCGGTGCTGTCGGGCAACATCGCGATCGACGGCTGCATCGTGAAAACCGCGGGCGTGGACGAATCGATCCTCAAGTTTTCCGGGCCGGCCGTGGTGTTCGAAAGCCAGGACGCGGCGGTTGCCGGCATTCTCACCGGACAGGTCGTCGCGGGCGACGTGGTGGTGATCCGGTATGAAGGACCGCGCGGCGGGCCGGGGATGCAGGAAATGCTGTATCCGACGAGCTACATCAAATCGAAGGGCCTCGGCGCGGCCTGCGCGCTGATCACCGACGGGCGCTTCTCTGGCGGGACTTCGGGCCTGTCGATCGGCCATGTCTCGCCCGAAGCGGCCGAGGGTGGTACGATCGGTCTGGTCCAGAACGGCGACCCGATCACGATCAACATTCCGAACCGGACCATCACCCTCGCGGTGTCCGACGACGAGCTGGCGGCTCGCCGGACTGCGATGGAGGCCAAGGGCGACATGGCCTGGCACCCGGAGAAGCCACGCAAGCGCCAGGTCTCGGTCGCGCTGCAGGCTTATGCGGCGATGACCACCAGCGCGGCGCGCGGCGCGGTGCGCGACGTCACCCAGCTCAAGCGGCGCTGAGCGTTGCGGCGGGGGCTCGCTCTTGTCGGTCTGGCGCTGGCGCTTGCCGCCTGTTCCAAGGCCGATTCCGAGGCGTCAGCGCCAAAGGTGGCCGCGG
>JBDSOM010000088.1:0-9219 GCA_039914785.1 Novosphingobium sp. | reverse complement strand
CGCGGAGCACTTCGATCTGGGCATCTTCGCCGACAATATCTTCAACAAATACGCGATCACGGGCATCAACAACGACATCAGCTCGTATAACCAGGTCCGCAGTGGCATCGTCGAGCGCTACTACGGCCAGAGTATCCTGACGCCGCGGCGCGTCGGGGTCGACTTCCGCTTCCACTACTGAGGAATGGCCTACGGGGCTCGCTGCACGGCGGGCCCCGAATTCGCATAAGGTTTGGTTAAAAAGCGACGGCATAGCCCGAGCGTCGATGGGAACGGTGTCATGGACGAGAGGCTCAACAGCTAGGGGTTGGAGTGACTTATGAAACTGATCCGCAATACATTGCTTTGCGCCACCATGCTGATGGGCGTGGGAACAACTTCGGTTTTTGCACAGGAAGCTCCGGCCGATAGCGAAACGGGCGCCGACGGCGGCGAGATCGTCGTCACGGCCACGCGGCGCGCGACGACGCTTCAGAACGTGCCGATCAACATCAGCGCCGTCGGCAGCGAGCAACTTGCCAGGCAGCGGATCGACGACGTGCGGGATCTCGCCGATTTCACGCCCGGCATGACGATTTCCGACACGGGTCCCGGTTCGACCGGGACAATCGTGCTTCGCGGCCTCAATGCTTCGGACGCAAGCGCCAGCGGCGCCTCCTACGACGACGCGCTCGGTGTGTATCTGGGCGAGGTTCCGCTCTATTACGACTTCAAGCTGCTCGACATCGCGCGGGTTGAAACGCTGCTCGGACCGCAAGGAACGCTTTACGGCCTCGGTACGCTGGCTGGCGCGATCCGCAACATCCCCAACCGGCCCAATCTGGACACTTTCGAAGGCGAGGTTCACGGTCGCCTGTACGGCAAGGAACACGCCAGCCAGATCGGCTATCAGATGGACGGGATGATCAATATCCCGATCGTCCGCGACCACATCGCCTTCCGCTCGGCGACGGGCTATTTCTACGATCCCGGGTTCATCGACTATCCGCTGCTGCTGCAGACCCCCGGCGTTTCGCTCCCACAGCCCAGCGGCCCTGTCAGCGTGACCCCCGCAGCGTATGCCGCAAACCTGACGACGCGTAAGGACCTCAATTTTGAGAGAACGTTCAGCTCGCGCAACCAGTTGCTATTCCAGCTGAACGAAGATTTTAAAGTCAATTTCACTTACGCGTATCAGCAGACCAAAACCGATGGCGGTCAGTACAACAGCGACGGCGTGCTGGGGACTGGCAGATATCAAAGCGCTGGCCGATATATCGAGCCGGTCAACCGTTACGCGCATCTCGTCAGCATGGAAATAAACGCGAATCTTGCGAACATCGCCGATCTCGTCGCGACGACTGCCTATACTTATGTCAGGACCCGGTCCCAATCCGACAATACGGATCTGTTGCTCGACCTGGACTATGGCTACGAGAATTTTCCGGCTTTTTCGAGCTGGAACGAGAGCGACGCCAAACGCAAGCAGTTCAACCAGGAAGTCCGGTTCGTCTCGCGCCATGGCGGGCCATTCAACTGGGTCCTCGGCGGTTTTTACAACGAGCAGAAGTTGCAGCGCGACTACATCGAGCATCTGCCCAATCATCCGTGGGTCGCGTTTGGAACCCAGCCCAATCCCGATGAGGTCGAATACGCATCCTACACCACGTCGCGGGTAACGGAGAAGGCGGTCTTCGGCGAAGGCACGTTCAGGGTAACGCCGCAATGGCAATTGACCGCCGGCGCACGCTATTTCCAGTACACCTCGGAGATCAAGGGCGTTGCCACGACTCCATTGCTCGGTGACGATCCAACAACACCCGAGGTCGAAAACACCGTCAGCCCCTATGACCTCGTGCCGGGCGGGGGCAGTGCGAAGAAGAGCGGCTGGGTGTGGAAGTTCAACACGTCCTACAATTTCACGCCTGACCTGATGATCTACGCCACGTACAGCAAGGGCTATCGCATCGGCGGCCCCAACGCGGTCGCACCCTGCGTGCTTCCGCTCGACCCTACGGTGCAGAACGTCTGCGCCCTGGCGAACGAACTGCAATATGGCCCTGACACCACCAAGAACGCCGAGATCGGCATCCGCGCACAACTGTTCGATCGCAAGCTGACCTTCAACTTCAACGTTTATCAAATCAAATGGGATGGCATCCAGGTCGATTCTGCCACCATAAATGGCATCGTCGGCATCAAGGTAAACGGCGGTAAAGCCAAGTCAGAGGGCTTTGAGACATCGTTCCAGGTAAAGCCGGCCCGCGGGTTGTCGATCCAGGGCACGTATTCCTACACGAATGCCAGGCTGACAGAAGATGTGCCGAGCATCATTGCGGTCAACTCCCCCCCGGGAACGTATCCCAGCACGCCCATCCAGTTGGACGCACTCGCCGGTGATCGCCTGCCCGGTTCGGCGAAGCACAGCGGAAGCCTGGGGGCGACTTACTCCATGCCGTTCAAGGCCGGAAACCTGATCGCCGACTGGACTGCCACCTATCGCGGCGATGTCGTGACACGGCTCGGTTGGGATCGCGCCTATGGCGACAAGCTGCCCGGTTATGTGCTGCACCGAGCATCGCTGACCTACGAGACCGACAAGTTTAGCGTCGGCCTGTTCGCCAACAACATCTTCGACAAATATGCCGTCGCCTCGGTCAGCAACGATCGTTCGCGCGTGGGCCTGAACGATGGCGTGGTGCTGCGTTATTACAAGCAGACCGTCATCAATCCGCGCACCTTCGGCATCGAACTGCGGGCCAAATACTGATCCGAGAAATCCTGCCGACTAAGGGGTTCGCCGAAAGGCGGACCCCTCCTTTTTCGAGGAAGGCGCAAGCACTATGACAATCGCCGCAAGATCTTATCGATTGGAAATGACGGCCTGCCTGGCAACCGCCGCGCTCTTTGCCGCCGCGGGAAGCGCACAAGCCGCCCCGCAGCCCAAGCTGTTTGCCGAAGCCTGGATCGACGGCACTCTGCCGCAAGAGCCCGAAACCCAGGTCCAGGCGCTTGATGCCGACACGTTCGTCATCCGGCAATCGGTCAAGAGCAACTTCGAAGCGCCGTTCGTCTATCTGATCTTCGGGCGCGACAAGGCGCTGCTGATCGATACGGGCGCGCGCGGCGGCAAGATCAGGCAGGCGGTCGACCGCCTCGTGGCGAACTGGCTTGCGGCGCATCACCGGTCCGAAATTCCGCTCGTCGTCGCGCATAGCCACAGTCACGGCGACCATATCGCGGGCGACGCCGCGTTCCGCGATCGCGCCAACACGGTCGTCGTCGGGCTCAAGCCCGCGGACGTCGCGGCGTTCTTCGGCATCGGGAATTGGCCATCGGAAATTGCCCGCTTCGACCTGGGCGGACGCGCGCTCAGCATCATTCCAACGCCTGGCCACCAGGCCGCATCGATCATGGTCTACGACCCGCGGTTGCGGATCCTGCTGTCAGGCGATGTCATCTATCCGGGACGGCTTTACGTGCCGGTCAATTTCATGGCCGACGAGCGCGCCAGCATCGATCGGGTCGCGGCCTTTGCCGCCCGGCATCCCATTCGCGCGCTGCTCGGCGCGCATATCGAGATGACCCGTACGCCCGGGCGCGACTACGGACACGAGGCTCCCGCGCACCCCGACGAGCATCCCCTCGAACTGCCGGCAGCGACCATCGGCGAGCTGCGCACTGGGCTGAAGGCCGCCCTGGACGTTCCGGACCGCCCCCAGGTCCACGACCGCTTCATTATCACGCCGGTTGCCCCCCGTCCTCAATGATGCTGGCCCAATGACGCGTCGCCAGTGATACTGCCGCAATAACACCGCCGGTACCTTCGCGCTGTTGTTGCGCGTGCGCCTCGCCTACAGCTGAACGCCGCTCTCGATCTCAGCTATGGAACTCCTCGTGGTCGCACCCAACCTGCCGATTTGCGTCGCGGCGCTCTACAAGTTTGCGCGTCTCGGCGACTGTGCGGTGATCCGGGCAGAGTTGGCGCGGGTATGCTGTGCGAGCGGCGTGAAGGGCACGCTGCTGATCGCGGGCGAGGGGATCAACGGCACGATCGCCGGGACGGACGCTGCGATCGAAACCGTCCTTGGGGCGATCCGCGAACTGCCAGGGTGCGCCGATCTCGAGGTGAAGTTCGCGCGCGCCGCAGTGCTGCCGTTCCACCGGATGAAAGTGCGCCTGAAGCGCGAGATCGTGACGATGGGCCAGCCGGACATCGATCCACTGACCGGAACCGGCCACTATGTCTCGCCCGAGGACTGGAACGCGCTGATCAGCGATCCCGGCACCATCGTGATCGATACGCGCAACGATTACGAGGTCGCCGTCGGCAGCTTCGCCGGCGCGATCGATCCCAAGACGCCGACTTTCCGCGATTTCCCCGCTTGGTTCCGCCAGGAGCGCGAGCGCCTGCTGGGCAGCGGGACGCCGCCAAAGATCGCCATGTTCTGCACCGGCGGCATTCGCTGTGAAAAGTCGACCGCGTTCTTGCGCTCGGAAGGGCTGGACGAAGTCTATCACCTGCAGGGCGGGATCCTCAAATATCTGGAGACGGTCCCGGCCGAGGGCAGCTTGTGGAACGGCGAATGCTTCGTGTTCGACCAGCGCGTCGCCGTCGGGCATGGCCTGGCGCCCGGCACGCACACGCTCTGCCACGGCTGCCGCCGGCCGCTCAGCCCGGCGGACCGCGCCTCGCCGCTGTATGCCGAGGGCGTGTCGTGTCCCGCCTGTCATGACGAGCGCACCGATGCCCAGCGGGCCGGCTATGCAGAGCGCGATCGCCAGGAGCACCTCGCACGGGCGCGGGGCGAGGCGCATGTCGGGGCCGCTTTGCGATTGCCCCGTGACGACTAGTCCGATCCTCTACAGCTTTCGCCGCTGCCCTTATGCCATGCGGGCCCGGCTTGCGCTGCTGGCCAGCGGCACGGTTTGCGAGATCCGTGAGGTCAAGCTCGCCGACAAGCCCGCGGAGATGATCGCGGTTTCGGCCAAGGCAACCGTCCCCGTGCTCGTGCTGGCGGACGGCACAGTGATCGAGCAAAGCCTGGACATCATGCGGTGGGCGCTGGACCGGAGCGACCCGGAGCGCTGGCGGGAGCGCGAGGACGCCGAACTGATCGCGGTGAACGACGGCCCCTTCAAGCATCATCTCGATCGCTACAAGTACCCGGAGCGCCACGGCTCCGACCCTGCCCAGCACCGCGCCAACGGGGTGCTGCTGCTTGCCGCCCTGGAGGCTCGGCTGACAGCACACGCCAATCTTTGTGGGCAGGAGCGCGGCATGACGGACGCCGCGATCATGCCGTTCGTGCGGCAGTTCGCCGCGACCGACCGCGCGTGGTTCGCCGCCCAGCCGCTTGCTCGGCTCCAGGCCTGGCTGGCGGACCATCTGGCCTCACCGTTGTTCGCAGCGGCCATGATCCGGCTACCGCGCTGGCAAGCGGGCGACGCGCCGGTGCTGTTTCCCGGCGGCTGAGCCAGCGGGAGCCCAGCGGCGTATTGCTCTGATAGGCCGGCCAGCATCGACTTTCGACCGGCGGCGGCTTAGGGTCCGGGCCATGGGTGATGTGCACAAATTCAAGCGTCCGCCGAAGAACGAGAAGCAGTTCCGCGGCTATCAGCCACCGCTATCACAGCGCCCGGGCGGCGCAAAACCGGGGCGCTGGCGGCTGCGCGATTGGCACAAAAGCGTGCTCGCGTGGGTCGTGCTCCTCTTGGTTGCGACCGGGATCTGGGCCGTCCGCGCCATGATCGGCAGTGCCTGAAAAATCCACTGTCGCCGCCGGCGCAATGCTGGCGCGGAAGATTGAGCGCGCAATTTCTGCCGGGCGCGGGTAGGGGCGCTGATCCCCCGCGTATCCTTGCCCTGATGCGGGAGCCCCATGAGCGGTTTGATCAGCCCAGCGCACCGCGCTGGCACAGACTCGCCGGCCCGATGAAAGTACCGTTGCTGCTATGTCACTTCTCGGGCGTTTCCCGCTGACCTCTGCAGGTCTGGCGATCGATCTCGGCACCGCGAACACGGTCGTGTACGTCAAAGGCGTGGGGGTCGTGCTCGCCGAGCCATCGGTCGTTGCCATCGAGACGATCAACGGAGTCGACAGCGTCCTGGCTGTCGGCAGCGATGCCAAGCTGATGATGGGCAAGACGCCCGAGAACATCCGGACCATCCGGCCGTTGCGAAACGGCGTGATCTCTGACCTTGAGGTCGCCGAGCAGATGATCAAGCACTTCATTCGCAAGGCCCTGGGCCAGCAATGGATCATGCGCCTCGGACCCGAAATCGTCGTCTGCGTTCCGTCGGGATCGACCCAGGTCGAGCGCCGGGCGATTCGCGATGCCGCTTCGAACGCCGGTGCCCGAAAGGTGTGGTTGATCGACGAACCCATGGCCGCTGCGATCGGGGCCGATCTGCCGGTCACGCACCCGATTGGCTCGATGGTCGTGGATATCGGCGGGGGCACGACCGAAGTGGGCGTGATTTCGGTCGGCGGAATGAACGAGAGCATGTCTGCCCGCGTTGGCGGCGACAGCATGGACGAGGCGATCACGCTCCATGTTCGCCGCAGCCACAACCTCTTGATCGGCGAGGCCTCGGCCGAGCGGGTCAAGAAGGAGCTCGGGACCGCCCTCGTCGACTATGCCGACAAGCAGAAAGTCGCGGTTATCAAGGGTCGCGATATCGGCCGGGGCGTGCCCCGCGAGATTTCGATCACGCAGTCCGAAATTGCCGAGGCGTTGTCGGATTGCGTGGGCCAGATCGTCCAGGTCGTGCGCAGCACGCTCGAAAATACCCTGCCGGAGATCGCCGCCGACATCGTCGAGGGCGGGATCATCATGACCGGTGGCGGATCGCTGCTCTCCGGCATCGATACCGTCCTGTCGCGGGAAACCGGGCTGCCGGTGCGCGTTGCGGACAACCCGCTGAACTGCGTCGCGATCGGCGCGGGTCGAACGCTCGAGGACCCGATTTACCGAACCGTCCTGCTCGGAAGCTGAAAGCAGCGCCTGGGTGCGGACGCGTCCTGGGGGCAACCCCGCAGGGCGCGACCACTGATTGCTTTTTCCTCAACTACTCATCGGTTTTTCGCATTTGCAGCATTCCTCGCTGCAGCGCACAAGGACGGTGCCTTTCAGGCATCCTCTCCCAAAACTTTAATGGCCCTGCCGGCAACGGCGGGGCCTTTTTTCTTGGACGCCGCTTTCCGGGCGTTCGTGCTAAGGTCGCCTGGCGAGTCGACATGGGGCAAAGACCTGCGGCTCGTAGGGGCCGGGCATGGAGAGGATGCCGCGCATCCGCCTGGCCCCATTCTCTGGCCCCGTTCTTTGGACTCAAAGGATGAGGGCTAAAGGATGCTTCGGCTTCCCTGGGTCAAGGCGCGGATTGCGATTTGTGGCGGTCGCGCATAAGTCAGGCCCATGTCCGCTCAAAGCCTGTCAGGCGAAGCCTCTGCTGCCCGTGCTGCCTTGACCCAGGCCTTGATCGCTACCGGCGAGCAGGACCGGTCGGCCTTCCAGCAAGTCTATGAACTGACCTCGGCGAAGCTTTTTGGCATCTGCATCCGTATCTGTGGTGACCGACAGGCCGCGGAGGACGTTTTGCACGAGGTCTATCTTATCGTTTGGAAGCGCGCCGGCGGCTACGAGCCGGGCCGTGCCAGTCCGATTACGTGGTTGGCGACGATCGCCCGCAACCGCGCGATCGATTGGCGGCGTTCGCCGGGGAACCGGGCTTCCCTGCCGCTGGGCGAAGCGCCGGACGTCGCCGACGATGCCCCTTCGGCCATCGACGGCCTGCTGGAACGGCAAGCCAATGGTGCGCTGCACTTGTGCCTCGACGATCTGGACGCGAACCAGGGCGATGCGATCCGCAGCGCGTTCTTCGGCGGGCTGACGTACGCCGAATTGGCCGCGCGCAAGGTGGTGCCGCTGGGCACCATGAAAAGCTGGGTCCGCCGCGGGTTGCTCCGACTGAAGGAGTGCCTCGATGAATCCTGATCAGCCCGGGGACGAGGACGTGACCGCGGCCGAACTGGCGCTTGGGGTGCTCGATGGCGAGGAGCGGGCGGTGGCACTGCGCCGTCTTGTCGCCGATCCCGCGTTTGCCCGTGAAGTCGAACGCTGGCGGGCGCACTTCGACGTCCTGTTCGCGCAGTGGCCCGAACAGGAAGCGCCCGCACACGTCGGATACCGGATCGCCCGTTCGATCGCGCCGCGCAGCCGCTCGTCCCGCTATTGGCCGGCTGCGGCCGGAGCGCTTGCCTTGATCGCAGCATCGCTGCTGCTGGTGGTCGTGCTGCGCCCCGTTGCCGCGCCGCAATTGATTCAACCGTCGGCACCGCTGGTCGCCAGCCTCGATCCTGCTGCTGCCGGTCCCGCCCTGCCGGCGATCTACGATCCCGCGCGCGGCGAATTGCGCATTCCAGCGGGTTTCGCATCCCCGGCCGGGCGCAGTGCGGAGCTGTGGATGATCGGCACCGATGGCGTGCCGCGCTCGCTAGGTGTGCTGGCCTCGGCGACCAGGACGGTGATCGCGATCGCCCCGGCCGACCGGGCCAAGTTCACCGCCGGGCTCAAGCTCGCGATCTCGAGCGAGCCGGTGGGCGGGTCGCCGACGGGCGCGCCGACCGGGCCGATCCTCGCGGGCGGAGAACTTATTTCGAGCTGACGCATCCGCGATGGGGCGAGCGCCGTATCTCCTGCGTCTCCCACCCGGGGACATCCAAGGAGAATTTCGATGCCCTCACTTCGCAAGACCGTTTTGACCGTCGCCGCGCTCGCCATGACGGCCGCCGGCGGCACCGCGCTCGCCCGCAATCCGATGGTTGGCGGTGCGGCCATGTATCCGACCCGTACGATCGTCGCGAACGCGGTGAACTCGCGCGATCACACGACGCTGGTCGCGGCGGTCAAGGCCGCCGGCCTGGTCGATACCCTGTCGGGCACTGGACCGTTCACCGTTTTCGCGCCGACCAATGCCGCGTTTGCCAAGCTTCCCGCCGGCACCGTGGACACGCTGGTGAAGCCGGAAAACAAGGCGATGCTGACTGGGATCCTGACCTATCATGTCGTTCCGGGACGCATCACCGCCGCGCAGATCGTCGCGAATGCCCGCGCCCATAACGGCCGCGCGACTTACACCACCGTGCAAGGTGAGCCGATCACCCTGATGCGGTCGGGCCGCGGTTGGTCGATCATGGATGCCAAAGGCGGCCACGCGATGATCACCATCGCGGATGT
>JBDSOM010000231.1:0-15295 GCA_039914785.1 Novosphingobium sp. | reverse complement strand
CGGGATCGGGGTGCCGTCGTAATTGTCGCCGTTCGAGACGATCGGCCAGCCGTAGTTCTGCCCCGGCTTGACCAGATTGAGTTCGTCGCCGCCCCTGGGCCCGTGCTCGAGATCCCACAGTCGCCCTTGCGCGTCGAACTTGAGGCCGAGGACATTGCGGTGGCCGATGCTCCAGAACTGCCTGGCAACTGCTGTGCCGGGTTTGTCGGCGAACGCGCCTGGCTTGTCGGCGAAAGGATTGCCCGGAGCAGACGTGCCATCGGGCAGGAGGCGCACGATCTTACCGAGGTTCTGGTCCATCGCCTGGGCGGGCGTGAACTTCTGCCGGTCGCCCGAGGAGAGGAAGAGGAAGCGCCCGTCGGGCGAAAACAGGATGCGGTGCGAAAAGTGGCCCCCGCCGGCGACTTTCGGCGTCTGCCGCCAGATCACCTGGAGCCCGTCGAGCCGCGGCGTGCCTTCCAGCACCAGCTTGGCCCTGCCGACCGCCGCGCCGCGGGTGCCGTTCTCACCGGCCTCGGCCCAGCTCAAGTAGACGGTACCGCTTGCGGCGAAATCAGGAGCAAGGGCGATGTCCCCCAAGCCGCCCTGGCCGCCGTAGGCCACCGTGGGCACCCCGGCCACGTCGCGCACCGCGCCGCCTTCTTCCCACAGCTTGAGCTTGCCTTTACGCTCGGTAATCAGCGCGAGCGGCGTGCCGGGGATGAACGCCAGCGCCCACGGCTCGTCGAAATGCGCGATCTCGGTTACCGTGAACGGTCCGCTTGTCGTTTTCTCCTCTGCGGGCGCGGCCTGGCAGCTTGCGGCCAAGGCGGCCAGGGGCGATAGGGCGAGCCAGTAAGAAGAAATGCGCATCGGCGAAGAAATGCACGGAAGCATCACAAGTGCCAAGCCTTTCGGAATCATCGCGGGGGTCGATGAGGCGGGGCGTGGCCCGCTGGCCGGGCCGGTGGTCGCCGCGGCGGTCGTGCTGTGCAAACCGCGACCCCCGGGCCTCGACGATTCCAAGAAGCTGACGCGCCAGCGCCGCGGCGAACTCGAAGCCGCGATCAAGCGGCGCTGCCGCTGGGCGGTCGGCGTCGTCGAAGTCGAGGACATCGATCGGCTCAACATCTTCGGGGCGACGATGCTGGCGATGACGCTGGCGGTGACAGGACTGTGCGAGCAGCTTGGCGAAGACCCTGGCGAGGTGCTGATCGACGGCAACCTGACGCCGCACGGCCGCCGCCCCGAATGGCGCTGGAATGCGCGGGCCATCGTCGGCGGCGACGCGCTGGAGCCGTGCATTTCTGCGGCCTCGATCATCGCCAAGGAGCACCGCGACCGCCTGATGCGCGAATATGCGCTGGCCCACCCGCACTACGGATGGGCGACGAACATGGGCTACGGCACCCCCGAGCATCTGATCGCGCTGCGCACCCACGGCGCGACCCCGCTGCATCGGCGCAGTTTCGCGCCGGTGGCGCAGCTGGAAATGTTCGCTTAGGCTGCGCGCTTCAGGGGAATCCGATCATGTCTTTCACCGCAGCCGACGTTCCCGACCAGACGGGCAAGACCATCATCGTCACCGGGGCAAACACCGGCATCGGTTTCGCGGCGGCCGCAGTCCTCGCGGCCAAAGGCGCCCGCGTCCTGCTGGCCTGCCGCAGCGCCGACAAAGCCGAAGCGGCGATAGCGCGCATCCGCGCGGCGAGCCCCAGCGCCGATCTCGCATTCCTGCCGCTCGACCAGGCGGACCTTGCCAGCGTCCGCCAGGCGGCGCAGCTGGCGGCCGAAGAACCGCGCATCGACGTGCTGCTCAACAATGCCGGGGTCATGCTGCCGCCGCTGACGCGCACCGCGCAAGGCTTCGAACTGCAGTTCGGCGTCAATCACCTGGCCACGTTCGCGCTGACCGGGCTGCTGCTGCCCAAGCTGGCGCAGACCCCGGGCTCGCGCGTGGTCGTCACCGCCAGCCTGGCGCACAAGCGCGGCAAGCTGGCGTGGGACGATCTCAATGCCGAGAAAAGCTACAACCGCGGGCAGCGGTACGGCGACAGCAAGCTCGCGAATTTGCTGTTCGCGGCCGAACTCGACCGGCGGTTGCGCGCGGCCGGCTCACCCGTCACCGCGATCGCCTGCCATCCGGGCGTCGCGGGGACCGAACTCAGTCGTCACATGGGGCCGTTTTCGGTGCTGTTCGCCGCTGCGGGCTGGTTCCTGAACACCGCCGCGATGGGCGCCTGGCCCGCGCTGCAGGCGGCGACCGATCCGGGCGTGAAACCCGGCGGTTATTACGGTTCGCAAGGGTGGCGCGAAATGCGCGGGCCCTCGGGCGAGGCAACCCGCACCGCGATGGCGCAAGACCCCGAACTCGCGCAGCGGCTGTGGGAGGTGTTGATCGAGATGACCGGGATCGATCCCGGGATCTGAATTGCCTGCCGCGGGTGGTGGATTTATTTTGACGAGAGTCCGCGCCGCCACACCCACTACATATCGAGTCTCCCATCCGCCCGCGGACTCAACATGGTGTGCCGGACTCGATCCGTTCCGCTGTCTTGGCTCGCTGTTAACCACCGTGTGCGAGGATGGCCGCGCCATTGACGGCTTGACGGGGACTCCGCGAGGACTCACCCTTAGGGCGGACAGGGGGAAGTGGTGCGAATGACGACAGGTTTGCTCAAGGAACGGACGCGGGTCCGCGCGCCGGCGAAAGCCGCGCCGGTGGGGTTTCCCGCCGAACTGCCGCTGGGCCGGATCCTTGATGGGGACTGCATCGCAGCGATGCGTTCGCTGCCGTCCGCCTCGGTCGACCTCGTGTTCGCCGATCCGCCCTACAACTTGCAGCTAGGCGGCGATCTGAACCGGCCCGACGGCAGCCATGTCGATGCGGTGACCGATCACTGGGACCAGTTCGAAAGCTTTGCGACATACGACAAGTTCACTCGCGAGGGGCTGTCCGAAGCGCGCCGGGTGCTCAAGCCCAACGGGTCGCTGTGGGTGATCGGCAGCTATCACAACATCTTCCGCGTCGGGGCGATCCTGCAGGACCTGGGGTTCTGGATCCTCAACGACATCGTCTGGCGCAAGGCCAACCCGATGCCCAACTTCAAGGGCACGCGCTTCACCAACGCGCATGAAACGCTGATCTGGGCGTCGCAGGGCGAGAAGAGCCGCTACACGTTCAACTACCGCTCGATGAAGACACTCAACGACGAGCTGCAGATGCGCTCGGACTGGGTGCTCCCGATCTGCGGCGGGCAGGAGCGGTTGAAATCCGGCGGGACCAAGGTCCATCCGACCCAGAAGCCCGAAGCGCTGCTGTACCGCGTGATGCTGGCCACGACCAACAAGGGCGACGTGGTGCTCGATCCGTTCTTCGGTACGGGCACGACCGGCGCGGTCGCCAAGCGGCTGGGCCGCGAATGGATCGGCTGCGAGCGCGAGAGCGTGTACCGCGACGCCGCGCTGGAGCGGATCGAACTGGCGCTGCCGCTCGATGAAAGCGCGCTGACCACGATGCAAAGCCCCCGCGCCGCGCCCAAGGTGGCGTTCGGCACGCTGGTCGAGACCGGCTGGGTCACGCCCGGCGCGGTGCTGAGCGCCAAGAAGGGGAAGGTGACCGCCACGGTTCGCGCCGACGGTTCGTTGCTGTCGGGCACCGAGACCGGCTCGATCCACGGCCTTGGCGCGAAGGTGCATGGCGCCCCGTCGTGCAACGGATGGAGCTTCTGGCATATCGAACACGACGGCGCGCTCAAGCCGATCGATGCGCTGCGGCAGTTGTATCTGCTGGCGACCGAGCCGTAAGCTGGGTTGGAATCCTACTCGCGGAGCCACGTTTCCAATTCGTCATCCTGAACTTGTTTCAGGATCCATTTCTCCCCACAAACCGCCGCGCCCGAAGGCGCGATGGACCCTGATACGAGTTCACGGTGACGAGCGGGGTTTGTGAGGCGCTGCATGACCCAATCCCTCTACATCCGCCCGATTGCCTTGGCCGAAAGCCCGCAGAGCGAAGAGGGCGACGCCATTCGCCTCGCTGGCGGGCTCACGTATGCGAGCCGTTTCGCGGTGATCGCCCGCGAGGGCTCTCGCATCGTCTCGCGCCGGCGCTACGGCGCTCGCGAACTTGCCGCGGCGCTGCCGGGCCTCCCGGCTGAAGCCGCCGACCAATGGGCCGACCTCCAGCGGGTTCATGCCCCCCTGAGCCTGGCGTTGAAGGGGGGTGGGGCCCGCACCATCCGCCTCGACCAGCCGCAAATCATGGGCATCCTGAACCTGACGCCCGACAGTTTCTCGGACGGCGGCGAGTTCCTCGATCAGCCCGAGGTCGCCCACGCCCACGCCGCGGCGATGCTTGAAGCCGGCGCGGCGCTGATCGATGTCGGGGGTGAAAGCACGCGGCCCGGCGCGGCGGCGGTGTGGGAGGGCGACGAACTCGCCCGCGTGATTCCGGCGATCGAGCGGCTGGCCGCCGCCGGCGCGGCGATCAGCACCGACACCCGCCGCCCGGTGGTGATGGAAGCCGCGCTCGCGGCCGGCGCGCAGGTGATCAACGATGTTTCGGCGCTGCGCCACGATCCGCGAGCGCTGGAATTCGCCGCGCGCTCGGGCGTGCCCGTTGTGCTGATGCATGCCCCCGGCTCGGCCGAAGACCTTCACGCCGACGGCGCTTACGGCGATGTGGTGCTCGATGTATTCGACTGGCTCCGCGCCCGCCGCGACGCGGCGCTCGCCGCCGGCATCGCGCGCGAGAAGATCGTGCTCGATCCTGGCATCGGCTTCGGCAAGTCCGTTGCCGAGAACCTGGCGCTGATGAACGCGCTCCCGCTATTCCACGCACTCGGCCAGCCGCTGCTGGTCGGCGCAAGCCGCAAGCGGATGATCGGCGCGCTGGCGAACGAGGCCCCCGCGCACCGGCGCCTGGGCGGCTCATTGGCGCTCGCGTTCAAGGCGCTCGATGCCGGCGTGCAGTTGTTGCGCGTCCACGACGTCGCCGAGACGGTTCAGGCGGTGAAGATCTGGCGCGGTCTGCGCGACGCGGCGCTCACCGATTTCGGGCAATTGCCCAGCTAGGCGACCGGCGCGCCCAGTTTGCCGAGCCACGCGCGTGCCTGCTTCGGCTCGCCGACCGCGTTCGAGGCGACGGGGCCGCGTGACTCCAGGAATTCGCGGTGCAGGGCGAACGGCTCCAGCCCGAGTTGCTCTCGCGCATCGTCGATTGCCTGGGCGATCTCGTCGAGGTTTTCGAGGACGGGAGCGAGCTTTTCGCGGGTCTTGCGGTCCTGCTGGTGATCGAACAGGCCCCAGGCGCCCTGGGCGGTCGTCTGCAAGGCCGCGATCAACGCTTCGGCATATTCCGTTTCAAGATCCGCACGGCGGACATCGAGGCGTTCAAGGCGATCGGCTCTGGCCATCCGCTGGCCTTAGGCGGGAGGGCGGCAGCGTCAATGTAATATGACGCCGGTGGCTTAGGGCAATACGACGCCCGTTGCTCAGGCGACGCTATCGATCCCCAGGTCGCTGAGCTTGCGATACAGCGTCGAGCGGCCGATGCCGAGGCGGCGGGCGACTTCGGTCATGCGGCCGCGGTAGTGGCCGATGGCGAGGCGGATGACGTCGGCCTCGATCTCTTCGAGCGGACGCAAGTTGCCGTCGGGGGCGTAAAGCATCACGCCCATGCCTTCCTGCACCGACTGGGTGCTGGCCGAGTGGCCGCCGCCCAGCAGGTTCGACAGTTGCGGGAAGTCGTCGGCCGTCAGCGCGTCGCCGTCGCAGAACACCGCGGCGCGGAACAGCACGGCCTGGAGCTGGCGGACGTTGCCCGGCCAGTCGTAAGCCGCGAGGAGCGATAGCGCGCTGTCGGTGATGCCGAGTGGGCGCAGGCCCGGTTGTTCGCCGATTCGGGCCAGGAAGTGGCGGGCCAGCGCGGAGATGTCGCCGGTCCGCTCGCGCAGGGGCGGCAGCGTCACATTAACTGCGCTCAGCGCCTGGTGAAGCTCGGGCAGGAACAGCCTTTGCTCGACCAGATCGCGCAAGGGCAAGTTGCTCTGCGCGATCAGGCGGACGTCGATGCGGAAGCTGTGCCGCGCGCCGATCGGACGGACGTCCCCGCGCGAGATCGATTCGGCGAGGCGCTCCTGGATCGACAGCGGCAGGCGGTCGATCTCGTCGAGCACCAAGGTGCCGCCGTCGCAGTGCTGGAGCGCGCCGATCTGGCGATCGAACGCGCCGGGGAACGCGCCCTTCTCGTGCCCGAACAGCGCCGATTCGATGGAACTGGCCTGGGCGCTGCCGATATTGACGATCCGCAGCGGCGCCTTGGCCCGGGGGCTGGCGGCGTGCATCGCGCGGACGAGCATTTCCTTGCCGGTGCCGCTTTCGCCCTCGATCAGTACCGGACCGTGCCCGCGCGCGGCTTTGGCCGATATCGCCAGCGCGGCGCGGAAGGTGGGGGCGGCGCCGACCATGGCATCGAAATCGGGGCTGGCCGGCATTTTCTCGGTCAGCGGCTGGAGTTCGTCGCGCGGGGCTTCGCGGGTCGTCGCAGCGCGCAACGCCTGCATCAACATGTCGGGCGCGACAGGCTTGATCAGGTAATCGGTGGCTCCGGCACGCATCGCCTCGACCGCGAGCAGCGGCGAGGCGCTGGTCGTCAGCATCAGGATCGGGAGGGCGGGACGGCGGGCCTTGAGCTCGGCGACCAGGGTGCAGGCGTCGTCGCCCGGGACCCACTGATCGAGGATGATCGCGGAAAGCTGCATGCCCTGGCGCGTGCCGAGCGTGGCGATCGCGGTCTCCGAATCGCGGACAACGAGCGTGCGCCAACCCTCGCGCGCGGCGAGGGCCGTGATAAGCCGGCATTGCGCCGGTTCATCATCGATCAGCATTAGTAGGCGCTGTTCGAGCTCAGCCATTCTTCCCCGTCCGCATCGCGTTGAGAGAGGCCGTAGCACCGCGCGGTAAAGAGGCGATTAAGGCTACCGCAAGTTGCTTTGCGCCCGTGCGGTTTCCTTCGGCGTTACCTTCGACATGGGGATGCCGACGTCTGGGGCATTTGGGTGCCGACTTCCGGTCGGTGCGTTTCGACGGATACGTAATGAACAGTGCTTATGGGATGGAGGGCTTGAGCCGTACGGAATCGGACGGTAGAGTGGCTTGCAATCAACCAAGGTACTCGGGGAATTGTTCTGATGGCTTCCGGCAACGACATGAAGTTCCATAATGCGACTTACGACGGTTTTCTGTCGCTCCTGAAATGGTCGACACCGTTCATCGTCGTGATCGCCGCGGTCGTCATCGTCCTGATCGCCTGACCGACATGGCGCAAAGCCTGCGGATCGCTGTTCTCGCTGAACGGGCGGACGGCGAAACCCGCGTCGCGATCAGTCCTGAAACGGCGAAGAAGTTCATCGCCCTCGGCGCCAGCGTGGCGATCGAGCGTGGTGCCGGGCTGAACGCGGCGGTTGCCGATGCAGCTTATTCCGCGGCAGGGGCCGAAATGGGCGACGCGGTGAGCGTCGTGCAGGGCGCGGATATCGTGCTGGGCGTTCAAGGCCCGGATCCGGCGCTGCTATCAGGCGCCAAACCTGGGGCGTGGATCGTCGCCGGGCTCGATCCGTTCGTGCAGCGCGAACGGGTAAATGCCTACGCGGCTGCGGGTTTCGAGGCGCTGGCGATGGAATTCATGCCGCGCATCACCCGCGCGCAGTCGATGGATATCCTGTCCAGCCAGTCGAACCTGTCGGGCTACAAGGCGGTGATCGAGGCGGCTAACGCTTATGGCCGCGCGTTCCCGATGATGATGACCGCTGCCGGCACCGTGAGCGCCGCGCGGGCCTTCATCATGGGCGTGGGCGTCGCGGGCCTTCAGGCGATCGCGACGGCGCGCCGCCTGGGCGCGCAAGTGAGCGCCACCGACGTGCGTTCGGCCACCAAGGAGCAAATCCTGTCGCTGGGGGCCAAGCCGATTTTCGTCGAGACCGTTGCCGGGATCGAGGGCGAGGGCGCCGGCGGCTATGCCACCGAAATGTCCGCGGCATACCAGCAGGCGCAAGCCGAGCTGATCTCCGCCCACATCGCCAAGCAGGATATCGTGATCACCACCGCGCTGATTCCCGGTCGTGCCGCGCCGCGCCTGGTCACCGACGCTCAGATCGCGACGATGAAGCCCGGCAGCGTGATCTTCGATCTTGCCGTGGCCCAGGGCGGCAACGTCGAGGGCAGCGAGCCCGACCGCACCGTGACACGCCACGGCGTCACGCTCATCGGCTGGTCGAACACCCCGGCGCATCTCGCCGCGGACACTTCGGCACTCTACGCTCGCAACTTGTACAACTTCCTGTCCGCGTTCTGGGACAAGGAGCAGGGTGGCCCGGTGCTCGACGACGAGATCGGCAACGCGGTGCGGCTGACCAAGGACGGCAAGGTCGTCAGCGAGAGGCTACAATAATGGATTTCATCTCGATCCTCTCGATTTTCGTCATGGCCTGCTTTGTGGGCTACTACGTGGTGTGGTCGGTGACCCCGGCGTTGCATACGCCGTTGATGGCGGTGACCAATGCGATCTCTTCGGTGATCGTGGTCGGCGCGCTGGTAGCTGCGGCGGCCAGGGGGGCGGAACTGTCGAGCTGGCTGGGCCTTGCCGCGGTGACGATGGCGAGCGTCAATATTTTCGGCGGGTTCGCCGTCACTGCGCGGATGCTGGCGATGTACAAGAAGAAAGACCGTCCGGCGCCTAAGGGAGATGTGAAGTGAGCGATGTCTCGCGCATCGCGGAGCATGTCGCGCTGCCGGCCTGGGCGCTGATCGCCTATCTCGTCTCGGGAGTGCTGTTCATCCTCGCGCTGCGCGGGCTGTCGTCTCCGGCGACTTCGCGTACCGGCAACCGCTACGGCATGCTGGGCATGGGTATCGCGGTGCTCACCACGCTGGTGACGCAAGCGCCGATCCCCGCCGGGCACTGGTGGCCGCAGCCGACGGGCGATGACCTGATCATCCTCGCCAAGATCCTCGCTGCGCTGGGCCTGGGCGCGGCGATCGGCATCACGATCGCGCGGCGTATCGCGATGACCGCGATGCCGCAGCTCGTCGCGGCGTTCCACAGTCTCGTCGGCCTTGCCGCGGTGCTGGTGGGCCTTGCCGCCTATCTCGATCCACAGGCGTTCGGCATCCTCCTGCCCGACGGCGCGATCAATCAGGTCAGCCGGATCGAACTGAGCCTGGGCATCGCGATTGGTGCGATCACCTTCTCCGGCTCGGTCATCGCGTTCGCCAAGCTCAACGGCAACATGAGCGGCGCGTCGATCATGCTGCCCGGCCGGCACGTCCTCAACCTGGGCCTGCTCGCTGCTATCCTCGGGCTGGTCGCCTACTTCACGCAGGACCAGAGCGCCTGGGTGATCGCCGCGATCACCGTGCTGTCGTTCATCATCGGCTTCCTGCTGATCATCCCGATCGGCGGGGCGGACATGCCGGTGGTCGTTTCGATGCTCAACTCGTACTCGGGCTGGGCCGCGGCTGCGATGGGCTTCACCCTGCACAACACCGCGATGATCGTGACCGGCGCGCTCGTGGGCTCGTCCGGCGCGATCCTCAGCTACATCATGTGCAAGGCGATGAACCGCAGCTTCCTGTCGGTAATCGCCGGCGGGTTCGGGGCCGAAGCCGGTCCCAGCGGCGGCGACGCCAAGGAACAGCGCCCGTGGAAGCGCGGCAGCGCCGAGGATGCGGCGTTCCTGCTCAAGGAGGCCGAGCAGGTCATCATCATCCCCGGCTACGGCATGGCCGTCGCCCAGGCCCAGCACGTGCTGCGCGAGATGGGCGACCGGCTGAAGGCCGAGGGCGTGCGGGTCAAGTACGCGATCCACCCCGTCGCGGGGCGCATGCCGGGCCACATGAACGTGCTGCTGGCCGAGGCCAACGTGCCGTACGACGAAGTCTTCGAGCTCGAGGACATCAACGGTGAGTTCGCCCAGACCGATGTCGCCTTCATCATCGGCGCCAACGACGTGGTCAATCCGGCGGCCAAGACCGACAAGTCCTCGCCGATCTACGGGATGCCGGTGTTCGACGTCGAGAAGGCCAAGACCATCATGTTCATCAAGCGCTCGATGGGCGGGGTCGGCTATGCCGGCGTCGACAACGACGTGTTCTACATGGACCAGACGATGATGCTGCTGGCCGACGCGAAGAAGATGGTCGAGGACATCGTGAAGGCGCTGCAACACTGATGCGCACTGCGGCAATGCTGCTCGCCCTGCCGCTGGCCATGGCCGGCTGCGTCGAAAAGATCGCCGAGCAGAAAGTCCGCAGCGCGCTTGTCGATGCGGGGCTGTCGCCTGAGATCTCGGATTGCATGGCGCGGCGGATGGTCGATCAGCTTTCGATCGCCCAACTTCGCAAGCTCCAGGCGTTGCAGGGCGAACAGCGCTCGGTCGTCGACTACGTTGCTGCGGTGCGCCGGGTCGGCGACCCGCAAGTGTTCCAGGTCACCGCGGCGGCCGCGGCGATTTGTGCGACCGGATTTGCGCGATAGGCGGTAAAATATCGGTCTCGCGCTGGACCTCGCAGGCCGCCTTTTCTAAGCCCGCTGGCATCGCTGCATCTCGGAAGGATCGCACTTGCGCAAACTTGGCCTGATCGGCGGCATGGGCTGGCTGTCGACCCGGACGTACTACGAGCACCTGAACCGGCTCGTGCAAGCCCGCGCGGGCACCTCGGCCAGCGCGCCGATGCTGATCGAGAACCTGGATTTCCAGGACCTGGTGCGACTTTCGACCCCCGACGACTGGAAGCGCGCGGGCGGCATACTGACCGAATCGGCCAAGCGGCTGGAGGCGGCCGGCGCGGGCGCGATCGTGATCGGCGCCAACTCGATGCACAAAGTCTACGATCAGGTCGCCGCGGCCGTTTCGGTGCCGGTGCTCCACATCGCCGATTGCGTGGGTGAGCGGATGGCCGGAAAGAAGGTCAAGAAAGCGGCGCTGCTGGGCACGCGCAACGTGATGCTCGAAAGCTTTTACCGCCAGAAGCTCATCGCCCGCGATATCGAACTGCTGCCGCCGGACATGGCGGACGTCGAGACGCTCGACAAGATCATCTACGACGAGGTGCTCCAGGGCAAAGCCACCCGCCATGCCGAGCGGGCGCTCAAGACGATGATCTTCAATCTTTCCCAGAACGGTGCCCAGGCCATCGTGCTCGGCTGCACCGAACTGGAAATGATCGTCGACGTCGATGCCAACGTCCTGCCGATCTACGATTGCACCCGCATCCACGCGGAGGCAGCGGCGGACTGGATCCTGGGGGAGTGACGGCCGAGCAGCGCGTTGTTCCGGGCTCGACGAATTTCCGCGCTCCCTTCGCCTGCGACCCGGCGCACACCCGCGGCCGGGAATTCCCGATCGAGGGGGCGCTCGCCCGCGGACCGAGGAGCGATTATCAGCGGGACCGCGACCGGATCATCCATTCGATCGCGTTCCGCCGGTTGCGCCACAAGACCCAGGTGTTCGTGGCCCCCGACGGCGATCACTACCGCGTCCGCCTGACCCATAGCCTGGAGGTCGCCCAGATCGGCCGCGTGATCGCCCGCGCACTGGGGCTCGACGAGGACCTGACCGAAGCGCTGTGCCTGGCCCACGACATCGGCCACCCGCCGTTCGGTCACGCCGGCGAGGATGCGCTGAACGAGGCGCTCGCCGCCCACGGTGGGTTCGATCACAACGCGCACTGCCTGCGCACGCTGATGCGGCTGGAATCGCCGTACTGCGAGCACGATGGGCTCAACCTGACGTGGGAGCTGCTCGAAGGGCTGGCCAAGCACAATGGTCCGGTCCACCAGCCGGGCTGGGCGCTGGCCGAGCTCGACGCCGCCTATCCTCTCGACTTGCCGCAATGGCCGTCGCTGGAGGCGCAAGTCGCCGCGCTGGCCGACGACATCGCTTACGACAACCACGATATCGACGACGGCTTGCGCGCCGGGTTCCTGAGCCTCGATGAACTGATGGAGCTCGATTTCGTCGCCGCGCAGTGGCGCGCGGTCGAGCAGCGCTTTCCGGGCGCCCCGCGCGAGCGGCAATTGCGCGAACTTATCCGCAGCCAGATCGGGCTGATGGTCAATGATCTTATCGCCGAGACCCGGCGGCGGACGGGGGGCGTGGGCAGCGTCGCGGCGATCCGCGAGGCCGGCACAGCTTCCGCCGCATTCTCGCCCGAGCTTGCCGAAGCCGAACGCGTGCTCAAGCGGTTCATGTACGCCAAACTTTACTACCACCCGGTCCAGGTCACCACCGCCGAACGCGCGCGCGAAGTTACCGCCGAGCTGTTCGCCGCTTACGCCGGAGATCCCGCGCTGATGACCGAGGGCTGGGCCGCCGCGCTGCCGTCGCAGGAACCCCAGCGCAGCCGCCACATCGCGGATTTCATCGCCGGGATGACCGACAGGTACGCGATCGCGAGCCACGCGCGGATTTATGGGCGCACGCCCGAGGGCTTGCAGAACGTATGAGAAATCCTCCCCCGACGGGGAGGATTGCGGGTTCGACATGACCCGGATCGCCCGTTAGAGCCCGCACCTGCGGGAGACGGAGACACCTTGACGCCAACACGCATCTGCCTGGTCGGAGCCACCGGCCTGGTCGGCTCGCGGCTTATCGCCGGCGCGCTCGGCCGCGCCGACGTGCGGCTGGTCGCCGTGGCGCGGCGCGAGGTGGCGTTGCCCAAGGGCGCGCGCATGGAAGTGCTGGTCGCTGACCCTGCGGCCTGGGGCGATGCCATCGCCGCGACCAACGCCAAAGTCCTGGTCTGCGCGCTGGGGACGACCTGGCGGAACGCGGGTAAGGACGAAGCGGCGTTTCGAGCGGTCGATCATGACCTCGTGCTCGCTTGCGCCCGGGCGGCCAAGGCAGCGGGCATCGCGCATTTGATCCTGGTATCCTCGGCCGGGGCCAACCGCCACGCCCGCGGGCTGTATTTGCGCGTGAAGGCCGAGACCGAGGATGCGCTGATCAAGGTCGGGCTCAAGCGGCTCGATATCCTGCGGCCCGGCCTGCTCGTCGGCCACCGCGCCGAGCGCCGACCGCTCGAGCGCCTGGCGATGCTTGCCAGCCCGCTTGCCGACCGGCTGATGCTGGGCGGCGCGCGCCGGTTCCGCTCGATCGGGGTAGACACGCTGGCCCAGGCGATTTTCGCGCTCGCCAAGGAGAAGGCGGGCGGTCGCTTCATCCACGACACCGACATGCTGAAACGTGCGGCTCGGCGGGGATTAATCGTCCACCACGGTTGACTCTTTGGGGCCGACACCCCCTCTGCTGGACCGCCGTCCCCCGGAGCATTGCGGCGTGAATCACACCATCGATCCTGAAGACACGTCCGATCCCATAGAGCCGCTGGTCCTGCCGCTCGACGCCTGGCACCGCGCCCGCGGCGCGCGCATGGTCGAGTTTGCCGGCTACCCGATGCCGGTGCAGTTTGCCGGAGAGGGCGGCGGTATCATCGCCGAACACGTGTGGACCCGCCAGAACGCCGGGCTGTTCGACGTCAGCCATATGGGCCAGCTCACGGTCAGCGGGGCAGGGGCGGCCGAGGCGCTGGAGGCGCTGCTGCCCGGCGACATCTCGGCGCTGAAGCCCGGCCGCGTGCGCTATTCGCTGCTGCTGGGCGAGGATGGCGGGATCCTCGACGACCTGATGATCACCAACATCTCGCAAGGGGATAATCCCGAATACTATCTGGTCGTTAACGGTGCGACCAAGTGGGACGATATCGCCCATCTGTGCGAGCATCTGCCCGACGAGATCACGCTTAACCACCTGGACGACCGAGCGCTGCTGGCGTTGCAGGGCCCCAGGGCGGCCGAAGCGCTGGAGCACGTGTTTCCCGGCGTCGCCGACCAGCTCCATTTCATGCAAGCTACCGGATTCGATTGGGAGGGCGCGGCGATCGGCGTCGCCCGCTCTGGCTACACCGGGGAAGACGGGTTCGAGATCACGCTGCCCGCCAGCCATGCCGAACGGCTCGCGGATGCGCTGTGCGCGCTCGAAGCCGTGCGGCCGGCGGGCCTGGGCGCGCGCGATTCGCTGCGGCTCGAGGCGGGGTTGCCGCTCTACGGCCATGACCTCACCGACCACACCGACCCGGTCAGCGCCGGACTGGGTTTCGCGATTTCCAAGCGCCGCCGCGCGGATGGCGGCTTCCCGGGGGCGGAGCAAATTCTGAAGCTGCTCGCCGATGGCACCGCCGCTGTTCGCGTCGGCCTCGCGCTCGACGGCCGCATGGCGGCGCGCGAGGGCGCCGGGGTGTTCGCTGGCGACGAACAAGTCGGCCAGGTCACCTCCGGCGGATTCTCGCCGAGCTTGCAGCACCCGATTGCGCTGGCTTATGTCGATAGCGCGCTTGCGGCCCTCGGCACGCGGCTGGAACTAGACAATCGCGGACGGCGGTTGACGGCTACGGTCGTGGCCTTGCCGTTCGTGGCCCATCGCTATCACCGCCAGTCAGGAGCGAACACGTGACCCGCTTTTTCACCAAGGACCATGAATGGATCGAAGTCGCCGGCGACAGCGGCACGGTCGGCATCACCGATTATGCCCAGGGCCAGCTTGGCGACATCACCTTCGTCGAACTGCCGGAACTGAGCCGGCTTGTCGCTCCGGGCGAGAGCGTGGCCGTGGTCGATTCGGTCAAGGCCGCCTCGGACGTCTTTTCCCCCGTCAGCGGCACGATCAGCGATGCCAACGGCGCGCTGGAGGGTGAGCCGGAGCTCGTCAACAGTGACGCCGAGACTGGCGGTTGGCTGTTTCGGGTGGTCCTCGCCAACCCGGAGGAGCTGGGCGGGCTCATGGATAAGGCGGCTTACGACGCTTACGTCGCTGGGCTCTAAGGCGTGCGCTACCTCCCCCTGACCGACGCCGACCGGGCGGATATGCTCGCCGTCATCGGTGCCGATTCCGTCGATGCGCTGTTCAGCGACGTTCCCGCCTTTGCCCGGCTCGATGGGCCGATCGCCGGGCTCCCGCATCATGCCAGCGAGATGGCGGTCGAGCGGCACATGACCGCGTTGGCGGCGCAGAACCTGAGCGCCGGAACCGTCCCGTTTTTCCTGGGCGCGGGGGCCTATCGCCACCACATTCCCGCCAGCGTCGATCACCTGATCCAGCGCGGCGAGTTCCTGACCGCCTACACCCCGTACCAGCCGGAGATCGCGCAAGGCACGCTGCAGGTGCTGTTCGAGTTCCAGACCCAGGTCGCGCGGCTGCTGGGCACCGACATCGCGAATGCCTCGATGTACGATGGCTCGACCGCGTGCTGGGAAGCC